>PHDR01000063.1 GCA_002841035.1 Bacteroidetes bacterium HGW-Bacteroidetes-12
ACTTTAGAAAGAAAATACGAAACAACACTCAATGAAATTGGAAAAACAGCTAACGCTTACCCACTAATAAAAAACTTAGCTCATCTAAAAGCTTTCTACCTTAACAAACCAACCGAAGCATTGGATTTGTTAACCGATTTTATGAAAACCCCTCGATTAGACCCTAAAAATAATGCTTACTTAAAACTTGAGTTGGCAAATGTTTACCTCTTTTTGGGAGATATTTGGGAAGCCTCTTTACTCTACTCTCAAATTGACAAAGCCTTTAAACAAGACCCATTAGGAGAAACTGCAAAATTTTATAATGCAAAAATTTCTTTCTATACAGGCGATTTTGATTGGGCAAAAGCACAACTCGATGTGTTAAAAGCATCAACCTCAAAACTAATAGCCAACGATGCCATGCAATTATCCATCTCCATAACCGACAACATTGGCATTGACACTACCAAAGCCCCACTTTATATTTTTGCTCAAGCAGATTTATTTGCTTACCAAAATAAAAATAAAGAGGCACTTGCATTACTCGATTCGTTAGAGAAAACCTTTCCAATTCATGTAATTTTAGACGATGTATTGTTTAAAAAATATGAGATTTTTTACAAGCAACAAGATATTCCGAATGCCATTAAACAGCTAGAAAAAATAGTAAAAGACTATTCGTATGATATTTTAGTGGATGATGCGCTCTATCAACTTGCATTAATTTATGATTACGACCTGAAAAATGAAGAAAAAGCAGCCGAATATTACAAAAAAATTATGTTTGAACATCAGGGAAGTATTTATGTGGTTGATGCTCGCAAACGATACAGAGAAATTCAAAAACCCATTTCACCAACAAACAATCTTTTTGAGAATAATAGTAATTAAATGAACTTCTTCCATTGGCTAGAACAACATCTTTTAAATTGTCCTTATAAAAAAATATTAGGAATAGATTGTATGGGGTGTGGCTTGCAACGCTCTCTTATTGCTCTGCTCAAAGGAAATTTAGTTGAAAGTTTTTTGCTCTATCCTCCTTTAATAACCCTTATTATTATGTTTGTTTTACTGCCGCTACACCTCATTTTTAAATTTAAACACGGTGCAACTTGGCTGAAATACTTATTTATATTTAATCTTAGCGTGATAGTGATTAATTACATCGTAAAATTAATTTACTTTTAACTTAACGTGAGCTGGTGTTCTGCACAATCTAACCTTAAATCGTTTGTTTTTAATTCCTTATTTAACAATCCACAAAAATGATAGTTGTTAAATTTATAGTAACTGCAACTAAAACACATTCGCTGTATAGCTATTACACCCGTTTTGTTTAAATGATGAATTACTCCAAATAAACTCGTTAATAAATTATCTTTATCAGCTGCTGAAAGTGTATTTATTGGTTGCTGAAGAACAGAAGTAAAACTACTCGTTTTGTTAGCCAACGCTTTTCCTTTTTTTGTAAGCTGAATGAGGTAACTTCTAGAATCGCTTTTTAAATGTTTTTTTTCAATAAACCCTTTTTCTTCTAATGTTTTTATGGTGTCGCTCACTGTTGGCTTAGCCATATTAAATTCTTTAGCTAAATAGGTAACTTTACATTTCTCTTCCGAATGAAAATTTATGAAAATTAATACTTGTATTTGAATTGGCGTAACCCCAAATTTTTTACTTTCTTCCCAAAGCAGCACCCTAAAAGTTTGAGAAATACGTTCTAGTGCCGATACAATTTTACTTGATACATCTTCGTTCTGATGGTCTAAATTAAAAGGAGAATTATTCATGTTTTGCTTCAATTTTAAACAACATTAATCGGGCAATATTTTCTGCCCTCACTACTGCCATATCGGCTTTTTCTCCTTCAAACAGCTCATAAACAGTAGATTTAAAAAGCCTTAACCACTCCTTGAATTTATTAGCCGAAAGCTTGGTTTTAGCACTAAGTGCTAGATGTTTCAACATGGGATTACCCGAATAAGATTGTTCGCCTAACAAAATACTTGCCCAAAATGAATACATTTTAGGTAAATGTGCTGCCCAATCAATTTTAGCAACAGAATTAAATATATAGCCCAACGCAGCGTGTTCATTAATTTTTTGGTAAAACGTATCTACCAATAAAACAATATCTTCTCGGGTTTCAATATCTTTCATCGTTAGTAACAATTTTGCATTTCAATAATATAATATCCTTTTGTTAAAATTTCTTCTTCCCATGCTGGGTTAACCGATTCTATATGGCAAAACTGACATTCTTTTGCCGTTAATGGTTGCGTTTCCTCATTTTTAGTTTTTAAATACGCTTTGCCAAAATTATGAATTATAGTTGCATCTTTAATAGCAACAGGAGCAATAATGTCAAAATGCATAATCTTCCCATTTTTTCTCGTTACATAGGTGTCCCAAACAGCTACTTGCATAAGTATATTTTTTTTAAATCCTTAAATAAGAAAGCTCTTTTGATTTATTGTCAAAAGAGCTTTCTTTAACTTTAACCTTTAACCTTTAACATCAGCTATTGATGCTCCAAAATTAAGATGCAATACATTTCCGCTTGGTGTTAATAAAGCTGGAACTGATTTCACACCCGCTTTTTCAGCTTCTGAAATTCTAGCTTTGTTTACCCCGATGTTTACTACCTCAACATCTTTTACTAAATTTAACACATCGTGCTCAGCACTTACACATACAGGACAACCTGCATGATAAAAAATTGATTTTCCCATAACATTAAAAAAATTAGTTGTTACTTGACATTATTGTCGATGCAAATATAGTTAGTTATCCTAACTAAATAATTAAAATTATAAATTATTTTTATGAAATGTATATAAATATCTATCTATCAGTTAATTATTTTTTTAGGATTGTTTTACAATAAGTAGTAATTTTGAGGGAAATCATAACGTATAATGAAAATACTTTCCGCCAAGCAAATTAAAGAAGCTGATGCTTATACCATCAAAAACGAGCCTATATCTTCATTAAAGCTAATGGATAGAGCAGCCGATGAGCTTAACAATTGGCTAATTGTGAACATAAAACCGCACATGCGAATTATATATACGTTTTTTTGTGGTGTTGGTAATAATGGTGGCGATGGTTTGGTGATGGCTCGTGTGCTTAGAGAGCGTAAATTTGGTGTAAGGGTTTATATTGTTGGATTTTCTAAAACTTACTCGCCAGAATTTGCCCATAATCTTAAAAGATTAGAAGAAGTTAACATTACCCCCATATTTTTAACGCAAGAAAACACAGATTTTGAATTAGATGAAACAACAGAAATAGTTGATGCCATTTTTGGCACAGGTTTATCTAAGCCAGTTGATGGTTTTGTTGCCGAAATAATTCAGAAAATTAACGCCCTTAAAAGGCAAGTAATTTCCGTAGATATTCCATCAGGTTTGTTTGCCGATAGTAATAAAGAAAATGCATCGAAAGCAATTATAAAAGCAACATATACGCTTACCTTACAGCAACCAAAACTTTCATTATTATATCCAGAAAACCATCAATTTGTAGGTGATTTTGAAGTAATAGATATTCGGTTACATCCAACCTTCTTGAAAGAAGTAAACACCAACTATTTTTATACCACCTATCAAGAAATAATGTATTCAATACCTAAGCGTCCAAAATTTTCGCACAAAGGAAATTTTGGACATGCCTTACTTATTTGCGGAAGCAAAGGTAAAATGGGGGCAGCCGTTTTGGCTGCAAAAAGTTGTTTGAAAAGTGGTGCAGGATTAATTACTGTTTTAGCACCAAAAATAGGCTTAGATGTACTTCAAATTTCCGTTCCAGAAGCAATGTGCATAACAACATCAGAAAAAAATTACATCAATGAATTACCAAATTTATCACAGTATAGCAGCATAGGAATTGGTTGTGGAATTGGAACAGAAAAACAAACACAAAACGCATTAAAATTACTGATCCAAAATAGTAAATCACCGCTAGTTATTGATGCCGATGCTATTAATATTCTATCTGAAAACAAAACTTGGTTAGCATTTTTGCCTCCACATTCAATTTTAACTCCACATCCAAAAGAATTTGAACGCTTGGTTGGAAAATGGGATAATGACGAAGAAAGACTAACACTTCAAATTGAATTGGCTCAAAAACATCAAATTTATATAGTACTCAAAGGAGCCAACACAGCCATTGCTTGTCCCGATGGAAACGTGTTTTTTAATTCAACAGGAAACTCAGGAATGGCAACCGCAGGAAGTGGCGATGTGCTTACAGGTATAATTACAGGGCTGTTGGCACAAGGTTACACGCCAAAATTAGCCGCTATTATTGGTGTTTATTTGCATGGTTTTGCTGGCGATGAAGCACTAAAAAAGGAAGGAGAGGTTGCGTTAGCAGCTTCTGATATTATAGAACATATACATCGCTTTTTTCTTCAAATTGATAATCAATACAAAGTTTATTATTAAATAAAATTTACATTATAACTAAATTTACTACATTTGTTGCCTTATTAAAAATTAACTATGGATTTAAAATCAATTATTTCAATCACTGGAAAACCAGGATTACACAAAGTAATTTCTCAAACAAAAAATGGAATTATAGCAGAGTCTATTGTAGATGCTAAAAGATTTCCTGTTTATGCATCTGAAAAAGTAAGTGCAATAGAAGATATTAGTATTTATACTACTTCAGAGGATGTTCCGCTAACCGAAGTGTTTGAAAAATTAGTAAAAAAAACGGAAGGAAAAGTAGCCATTGATCATAATTCAAAACCTGAAGAGTTAAAAAAATTCATAAAACAAGTAGTAGATTTTGATGAAGAAAGAGTATATAATTCAGATTTAAAAAAGATGTTTCAGTGGTTTAACATTCTTATAAATGCAGGTTTGTTAAAAGTTGAAGCGAAAAAAGAGAAAAAAACTACCGCTAAAGAAGGTGAAAAAGCAGCAGACAAAAAGAAACTTGCACCAAAAACAACCGCTAAAAAAACAACTATTACCAAAGCTACTCCAAAACCATCGAAAGCAAAAGGTGGAGCAAAAACAGTAACTTCAGCAAAAAGAGGAGCGTAAAATAGCATTCATAATTATTTAAAAATCCTAACAAGTTATGAAAACCTGTTAGGATTTTTTTTATTTCAATGTTTTCACAACTTGCCCTGAATCTCGGTATGGATTCATTGCTACATTGATGCATTTTCAAATTGACACATTGATAAATATCCTTACTTTTGCTGCCTCTATGAAACGATTCTTTTTAGAAATAGCCTACAACGGAACTCCCTATCACGGTTGGCAAATTCAAAAAAATGCAAACAGCGTTCAGGCAACCATTCAACAAGCATTGTTAACTGTTTTAAAAGAAGAAATAGCTATTACAGGGGCAGGAAGAACTGATACTGGCGTGCATGCCAAACAACTTTTTGCCCATTTTGAAACAACACAAGAAATTGATGCCGAAAAGCTAAAATTCAAACTCAACTCATTGTTGCCTGAAGCAATAGCTTGTGCATCTGTTTTTGAAGTAGCAATTGATATGCATGCTAGGTTTAGTGCTACATCTCGAACTTATGAGTATAAAATTTCAACACAAAAAAACCCATTTTTAACCCAATTTGCCTATTATTTCCCCTATTATTTAGATGTTGATTTGATGAACAAAGCCGCAAATCAACTTATTCAGGAAACAGATTTTTCATGCTTTAGCAAAAGTAAAACAGATACCTTTACCAATAATTGCAACATTACCGAAGCCTACTGGAAAACTGAAAATAATGTATTAATATTTACTATTACTGCCAATCGGTTTTTACGCAACATGGTAAGAGCCATTGTTGGGACTTTGCTTGATGTTGGACAAAAAAAAATAACCGTTGATGCAATACCTAACATTATTGCTTCAAAAAACAGAAGTGAAGCTGGGCAATCCGTTCCAGCTCACGGATTATATTTAACTAGAATTGCATATCCTTTTTCGGATTAGAGATTAGAAATTAGACAATTAGAGATTTAACCAATAACTAACAACAATTAACCAAAATGAAAAGTGTAAGCGGTAATGCATTTGATTACAGACTTCTAAAACGAATATTAAAATATGTTGCTCCGTACAAAGCAATGTTTTATGCAACCTCATTCCTAAGTATTGCACTTGCCATCGTTTCCATTGTTCGTCCTCTATTAATTCAATACGCTGTCAATAAAAACATTGCTCAAAAAGACGAATTAGGTTTAATAGAAATAACCATTTGGTTGGTGGTTGTTTTAGTTTTCGAAACTATTTTGCAATACATTTTCACTTATTATGGTAATCTTGTTGGACAAAACATCATTAAAGACATTAGAAATGAAGTTTTTCAACATGTTTTAAGTTTTAAACTAAAATACTATGACCAAACACCTATTGGAAGATTAGTTACAAGAACCGTTTCTGATATTGAAACCATTGCCGAAATGTTTTCTGATGGTATTTTAGTAATTCTGGGTGATTTACTTAAAATTTTTGCAGCAGTGCTATGTATGTTTTATATCAACTGGGATTTAGCACTCATCACACTCCTTCCTATTCCGTTACTAATGATAGGAACTTCCATTTTTAAACGCGTTATAAAAAATGCCTTTCAAGATGTTCGAAATCAGGTTTCGTTGCTCAATACTTTTGTGCAAGAACACGTTACAGGAATGTCTATTGTACAAATTTTTAATCGAGAAAAAATTGAAAGCGAATTATTTTCTGACATCAACAAAAAACATCGAAATGCACATATAAAAACAGTTTGGGCTTACTCCGTGTTTTTTCCATTAGTTGAAATTTTATCTGCATTATCCGTATCACTTTTAGTTTGGTATGGATTTAAAGAAATTTCTCTTGATATTGCTAGTCCTGGAGAAATTTTTTCCTTCACTTTTTTTATTCACATGCTCTACCGCCCTATCAGGCAATTGGCTGACAGATTTAACTCGTTGCAAATGGGCATGGTAAGTTCCGAACGAGTATTCAATGTATTAGATACTCGAGCCAATATCAATGACAATGGTGAAATTAAACCTAAAAAGCTTAATGGAGACATTACCTTTAAAAATGTGTGGTTTGCCTACAATGATGAAGATTGGGTGCTAAAAGACATTTCTTTCACCATTAAAAAAGGGCAATCCTTAGCATTAGTTGGAGCTACTGGAGCAGGGAAATCATCTGTAATCAATCTATTAGGTAGGTATTACGAAATAAATAAAGGTAACATATTAATTGACGATATTAACATTAATGAAATGAAGCTTCATGACCTCAGAAAGTCGATGGCAGTAGTACTGCAAGACGTTTTCCTGTTTTCTGATACCGTGTTCAACAACATTACACTCTATAGCGATGACATTACTGAAGAACAAGTAATCGAAGCCTCAAAAAAAATAGGTGCTCACGATTTTATTTCCAACCTTCCTGGTGGCTATCAATACAATGTAAAAGAACGAGGTGCTTTGCTTTCGGTTGGACAACGGCAATTAATTTCTTTTATTCGAGCATACGTTCATAACCCAAGAATATTGATTTTAGATGAAGCCACTTCGTCTATCGACAGTGAATCGGAAGCATTGATAAAACACGCTACAGAAATTTTAACCCAAAACACAACATCCATTATTGTTGCCCACCGTTTATCCACCATACAAAATGCCGATAAAATTTTGGTAATTGATAAAGGCAATGTAGTTGAAGAAGGTACACATATTGAACTGTTAAAACTCAATGGGCATTACAAAAAACTATACAACTATCAGTTTGACGATGTGGTTTAATGGGTGAATTTTAAAAAAACTCAGATTATACTCAACGCAACATTTCTTAACAAATCTTAACAAAATAATTGCTCGTAATTTTTTTTATAACAATAATAATTCTAAATTTGTAATCATTACAAAAATAAATTTATAACAAATGAATATTGCTCAACATTTATCTACACATGACATAAAACCTTCTTATCAAAGGATTAAGATTTATGAGTATTTATATGAAAAAATGAACCACCCTACGGTAGATGTGATTTACAAAAACTTGGTAGGAGAAATTCCAACTTTATCCAAATCAACTGTTTATAATACCTTAAAATTATTTATTGACAAAGGTATTACCTCAACCCTAACTATTGAAGATAATGAAGTAAGGTATGATGCTGCTATTGATAGCCATGGTCATTTTAAATGCACCTCATGCGGAGCAATATTCGACATCAAATATGATTTTAAAGATGTAGCCATGAACAAATTAAAAGGTTTTGAAGTAAAAGAAACTCAAGTTCATGTGAAAGGAAAATGTAATCAATGTTTAACTAAATAAATAAAAAATGGAAAGTTTAATTGGAAAAAAAGCACCTGTTTTTAAAGCAGATGCAGTAGTAAATGGAGGAGAATTTGTAGAAAATTTCTCTTTAGAACAGTATATCGGTAAAAAAGAAGTGATATTCTTCTTTTACCCATTGGATTTTACCTTTGTATGTCCAACAGAATTATTGGCATTTCAAGCAAAATTAGCTGAGTTTGAAAAAAGAAATGTAGCCGTAGTGGGTTGTTCAATCGATTCAAAATTCTCGCATTGGGCATGGTTAAATACCGATAAAAACAATGGCGGAATTAAAGGCGTAACCTATCCTATTGTTGCTGATTTAACCAAAACAATTGCCGAAAATTTTGGTGTTTTAGCTGGCGAATATGATTATGATGAAGAAGGGAATGCTATTTTTATTGGAGCACCTGTTGCATACAGAGGAACATTTTTAATCGACAAAAAAGGTGTGATTAGACACTGCGTTGTAAATGATTTACCATTAGGCAGAAGCGTTGATGAAACATTACGTATGGTTGATGCTCTTCAGTTTTTTGAAACCAACGGAGAAGTTTGCCCTGCCGATTGGAAAGAAGGCGAACAAGGAATGACAGCTTCATCAAAAGGTGTTGCGGAATATTTATCAACACATTAAAATTATTATGCGTGAATAGTTGCTATAAAAAAATAGCGACTATTCACTTTTTAACTTTCAATTTTATTAACTTTTAAATTAAAAAATTATGGCTTTTGAATTACCTAAATTACCTTATGCTTACGATGCGTTAGCACCACATATTGATGCTAGAACAATGGAAATACACCATGGAAAACACCATGCTGGTTATACGAACAACTTAAACGCTGCTATTGAAGGCACTGATTTGGCAGGAAAATCTATTGAAGATATCCTAAAAAACCTAGATATGAACAACATGGCGGTTAGAAACAATGGCGGTGGATATTTTAACCATGATTTATTCTGGAAAGTAATGTCGCCTAATGGTGGCGGACAACCAACAGGTGCTTTAACTAATGCTATTAATGCTGCTTTTGGTTCTTTCGAAGGGTTTAAAGATGCTTTTGCTAAAGCTGCTGCAACCAGATTTGGTTCAGGCTGGGCTTGGTTGTGCAAAAAAGACGGCAAATTAGAAATTTGCTCAACACCCAATCAAGACAATCCGTTAATGCCAGGTGTTGCTTGCGAAGGAACTCCAATTTTAGCATTGGATGTTTGGGAGCATGCCTATTACTTAAACTACCAAAACAGAAGACCAGATTACATTAACGCTTTTTTTAATGTAATTAATTGGGAGGAAGTAGCAAAAAGATTTGCTTAAACAGTAACTAAGATTAACAACCTGAGTTCGGGATAACACAAAGCTTCAGTGTACTTAGTTTTTACTTGGATAAACTCAGTATGAACCTTACAAAATTAGCACATAATTTTACTCACCACGAAGTAGCACCGTAGGTAAACGGACAGTATTTTGTTGAGCCCGAACTCAGTTATTACTTTACTTATCATCTCTAAGGGATTACCTATTTCTGATAATTTTTATGAGGTAAATTGCTTGTTAAATAATGATTTATTTCCTATTGTTTTGTGTGGTTGCTTATTCATTAATTCATGTATTGATTTACATCGTAAATTTATAATTAGTTATTTGATTGTCAACATTTTAATTTAAAAAAACTCTATGAGTAAATTAACTGATGGAGTCTGTTTTGTCAGAATTAATTCAGATAAACATTTATTTAAAGAATTCCGACTTCTTATTTTTAGATAGTTGTTTTATTTCTAATTTCTTCATAATCATCTTCTGAAATAACATCGCAATAGTTGTGATAATCAAAAGTAAGGTCGTAAATAAGGTTTCTATCAGGAAGAATTGTTGCTTTAAAACGATGGAGCGTATAGGTATTTCCCAACACTTGAATTTCCTCAAATTCGCTATTTGAACATAATTTAAAGAACGATTTATTGTTTTTGTATTTTCTAAATTGTGGATATGTAATAGATGGTTGCATACAGATGGTATTATCTACAAATCGTAAAACTAATAAACGGTATGGAATAATTAGTAAAATTTAACAAAAAAACAATAACT
>PHDR01000434.1 GCA_002841035.1 Bacteroidetes bacterium HGW-Bacteroidetes-12
CCGCCGTGGGATAGGTCAAGTCCAAGGAAAGTATCGCCTGGCTGCATTACTGCCATAAAAACGGCCATATTGGCTTGAGCGCCTGAGTGAGGCTGAACGTTTGCAAACTCGGCTCCAAAGAGCTCTTTAAGTCTATCAATTGCCAGTTGTTCTGTTTGGTCAACTATTTCGCAACCACCGTAGTATCTAGCACCGGGATAACCTTCAGCATATTTGTTGGTTAGAACCGAACCCATAGCCTCAAGAACCTGTGGGCTAACAAAGTTTTCGGATGCAATTAACTCAATACCATGTGTTTGGCGTTGTCTCTCCTTCTCAATAAGGTCGAATACAATTTTATCTCTGTTCATATTGAAATTTTTTTGTAAAAATAGCAGTTTTAATGCGGAACAAAAACTTTTTTAAAGCATAGTTACCAAGCAAGTTTATCAAGTATTCTTTCGATGATTTGTGTGTTCAATGGTTTGGTGATAAATGCTTTCATTCCAATACTGTAGCATTCCTCTTCAACATCGGGGGTAGCAAATGCAGTTTGTGCAACAATTAGAGCATCAGGATATTTGGTTAGAATTTGTTTTGTGAGGTCAATTCCGCTAATATCAGGAAGTCGAATGTCCATTAGAACTAGGTTCGGGATTTTATTGTTTTCAAAGAAAATCAAAGCCTCTTCACCTGTTTTTGCAAACTGAATGTCTATTCCCTTATTTTTAAGAATTTCTTTAAGCAGAGTCCGATTTGTAGTATCGTCTTCAACAACTAGAATGGTTTTTCCTTCAAACTTTTCTTTTTCAATGGACATGCTCAATGTTTTAATTTTGCATTTATATAAATCAAAAACAGGTATTACTTATTAGATTTTGAATTAATTACTTCCGCATATATGGTTTTAACCAATTCTGTCTGACTTATGGGTTTTGAAAGAAATGAATCGAAATTAGTATTATTTAAATCTCTCATACTCTCGTCAATTATTAGAGCCGATTGAGCAATTATTATCACATCTGGTCTATCCTTCTTCATTGATTTAGTTAGTTCAATGCCACATCCATCAGTAAGCCTAATATCCATTAATACCAATGCAATTTCAGGATTTCTCAGGAAAATATCAGTTGCTTTCTGGCAAGAGTCAGCAGTTATAATAATAGCATTGAGATCATAAAGATACTCACTAAGTAAGAGAGCACTAGTATAATCATCATCAATAATTAAAATAGCTTTTTCATGAAAAAAGCTGACTAATTCACTTATCATTATTGTGGCGGTTAAGCAGGGTAAAATTCGTAATTTAATTTGACCGTTGGTCAAATAATAAGTTGACTTTAACCACCTCTATAGTGCAATTAATCACAATTGTATGTACTGTATAGCAACTATTATAAGTATCACCGTATAAGATTTAAAGAGCAATTTAAAACG
>PHDR01000064.1 GCA_002841035.1 Bacteroidetes bacterium HGW-Bacteroidetes-12
AAAAAAGGTTGTTGATACGCTTTTTTAAGTAATGTAGATTGAAAACATTGAGGGGTTTGCACAATTTTATAACAAGCACGCTTCACAGCTTTGTTTTCCGTTTTATTTACATAGCGTAAAGAATCTACTACATCTACTACAGGAATAGCATTTCCGTGTTGTTGTGCTGTTTTAAAGCAATTAACAATAGTATCTTGACTTACTAATGGACGAACGCCATCATGCACCGCCACAATTCCTTCTTCATTAACCAACTTCAATGCATTTAGAACAGAATGAAAACGAGTTTTTCCTCCAGCAACAACCTCGTGTGGGATGTTGATAAATCTATATTTAAAACAAAGCTCTTCCCAAAAGTCAAATTGATTTTCGGGAAGAGCCAGTATAATTTTTAATTCAGGATATGTTTGATAGAATTTTTCTATCGTATGCATTAAAATAGGTTTTCCTGCAAGTTTAAGAAATTGTTTGGGAGTATGTTGTCCCATTCTTTCTCCTGTTCCTCCTGCAACTATTATTGCATACTTATGCATTGCTCAACTCTTCTTCACTAAAAAATTCATCAGCACTGGCTGTAAATGAATTTCCATGGTTATCATCTTCATCATAATTATTTGAGTTAGTAGCATCAGAATATGTTGAGTCTTCTTTTTTTCTACCAATAGAACGAATGTATGCATTCAACATTCGATGTATTTTTTCAACATTTTCTATCAGTTCATTATGAGTTGTTTCATCCAACAAGCCTCTTTCTTTAGATTTGATTACCCAGCCTTTAGTTTCTAATAAAAAGCCTCTGGAAATATAACAATAATGTTTTTTATCTTTAAAGTTATATCTCCCATAACCTCCAGCAATGTTAGAGGATATAGCGTCAGCGGCATTTACAAAAGATTTTCCAACGGTATCTTTATTAAATCCTTCCCAATTATTTGCAATTTTCCAAATTGTTGCTTCTAAGTTAAGGCATTCTTGGTATAATTTAAGGTCTTCTAGTTTCATTTTGTTTTGGGTTAGTGTGTATAGTTCATATAATTTGTGTTTTTCAATCAAATAATCAGCATCGCATCTCCGTAGGTAAAGAAGCGATATTTTTCTTTTATGGCTTCTTTGTATGCTTTCATTACGTTATCATAACCACCAAATGCAGCTGTCATCATCAATAAAGTTGATTCTGGCGTGTGAAAGTTAGTTATCATACAGTTGGCAATACTAAAGTCATAAGGAGGGAAGATAAATTTATTTGTCCATCCATCGTAAGGTTTTAGGAATCCATCTGTTGAAACAGATGTTTCAATTGCTCTCATAGATGTTGTTCCTACAGCACAAATTCGCTTTCTACTTCTCTTTGTTGCGTTAACAATTTCGCAGGCTTTTTCTCCAACATGAGCTTCTTCAGAATCCATTTTATGTTTTGTTAAATCTTCTACCTCAACCGTTCGGAAAGAACCAAGTCCCACATGAAGGGTAACGAATGCAAAATTAATTCCTTTAATTTCGAGGCGTTTCATTAAGTGTTTACTGAAATGTAAGCCTGCTGTTGGTGCTGCAACTGCTCCTTCATTTTTAGCATAAACAGTTTGATATCTTTCTGCGTCTTCTGGTTCAACGGGTCTGTTTATGTATTTTGGTATTGGTGTTTCTCCTAATCGTTGTGTGATGGCTTTAAATTCTTCGTAAGAACCATCAAACAAAAATCGGAGTGTACGACCTCTTGATGTTGTGTTGTCTATTACTTCTGCAACTAAATCATCATCGCCAAAATATAATTTATTTCCAATTCGTATTTTCCGAGCTGGGTCAACTAACACATCCCATAAAAAACTTTCTCTATTTAATTCTCTCAGCAAAAACACTTCTATTTTTGCTCCTGTTTTTTCTTTGTTTCCATACAAGCGAGCAGGAAAAACTTTGGTATCATTCATTATCATTAAATCACCCTCATCAAAATACTCTATGATATCTTTAAAAAGACGGTGTTCAATTTCTCCTGTGTTTTTATGTAACACGAGTAATCTTGCTTCATCTCTTTCTGGAGAAGGTCTTTCTGCTAATAGTTCTGGAGGTAAATTAAATTTGAATTTAGATAATTTCATATATAGATATAGTTAGGTAAAATATGTTGAAAAATAAGTTTGCAAATGTAATAATATATCTATTAAAATCAACGCATATTTATGTTGATTTAGTAGCTTTTTTCTTCTTAAAAGATGGGATAATAATAATTAAAGAAGTGGAATGAATTTCCTCTTCTTTTTAAACCGTTATTAAAACAAATGAAATTAGCTATTTCAACGATTCAGCTCCAGCAACAATTTCTAAAATTTCATTAGTAATGGATGCTTGTCTGGCTTTGTTATAGCTCAATTTAAGTGCATTAATTAAATCATTTGCATTGTCTGTAGCCTTGTGCATAGCTGTCATTCTTGCCCCATGTTCTGAGGCAACTGAATCTAACAATGCTTTAAACAATTGTGTTTTTAATGATTTTGGAATTAATTCTTGTAATATTGAGGTTTTCTCTGGTTCAAAAATATAATCTATTGATGAAGAAGATGTATTGTCTTTGTTTTCTGTTGGTGGTAAAACGGGTAAAAATTGCTCAACTTGTAATTCTTGTACAGCAGCATTTTTAAATTGATTATAAACTAATACAACTTTATCAATTTCTTTTTTCACAAATGCTTGTATAATTTGATTTGCAATATCTGATGCATTTGCAAAAGTAAGTTCATCCCATATTTTTTCAGTGTTAGTATTTGAAATAGGACTTTGTGTTAATGTTGTTTTTCTTATTGCATCTTTAATTTTTTTACCTATAGGTAAAACTACAACATTAGCATCTTTGTATTCATTAGCAGCTAAAAGAATAACTTTTTTAATTACATTATTATTAAAACCACCACATAATCCTCTATTTGATGTAATACCGATTAATAAAACATTTTTTAGTTCTCGTTGCTCTGAATATTCTCCATCAATACTATCTAACCCTACGCTAATATTAGAAATTATTTCTTGCATCTTATTTGAATAAGGACGCATTTGCACTACTGCATCTTGGGCTCTTCTTAATTTAGCCGCAGAAACCATTTTCATAGCAGATGTAATCTGTTTCGTAGAGTTTACAGATACGATTCTATTTCTAATTTCTTTTAAGTTTGCCATTTTTTATAATTTACCAATTAATCAATTTAATAATGTAGCAATTAGTCATTGCTACATTATTTTATTGGTGCATTAATTTTTATATTTTGCCGATAATTCAGCAGCTACTTTTTCTAACACAGAAGTAATTGCATCATCAAATTTACCTGCTTTCAGTAAATCTAATGTATCTCTATGTTTGTTATTCAAATAACTGATGTATTCTTCTTCAAATTCTCTTACTCTATTTACAGGCACACTATTTATTAATCCTTTTGTTCCAATGTAAATAATTGCAATTTGATTTTCTACAGAGAAAGGAGTATGCTCTGCTTGTTTTAAGATTTCCACATTTCTTTTTCCTTTATTCAAAACTGCCATAGTTGCAGCATCAAGGTCGGAACCAAATTTAGAAAAAGCTTCTAATTCTCTGTATTGTGCTTGATCTAATTTTAATGTTCCAGCAACTTTTTTCATTGATTTAATTTGAGCATTTCCTCCCACACGAGATACAGAGATACCAACATTAATTGCTGGACGAACACCTTGATTAAATAAATCTGATTCTAAGAAAATTTGACCATCGGTAATAGAAATTACGTTGGTTGGAATATATGCAGAAACGTCTCCTGCTTGGGTTTCTATAATTGGAAGAGCTGTTAATGAACCACCACCTTTTACCAAATGCTTGATAGATTCTGGTAAGTCATTCATTTCTTGTGCAATACTATCCACATTAATGATTTTTGCCGCTCTTTCTAATAATCGAGAGTGGAGGTAAAAAACATCTCCAGGATATGCTTCACGCCCTGGTGGTCTTCTTAATAATAAAGAAACCTCACGGTAAGCAACAGCTTGTTTCGATAAATCATCATAAACAATAAGTGCTGGTCTTCCTGTATCTCTAAAAAATTCGCCAATAGCTGCACCTGCAAAAGGAGCATAAAATTGCATTGGAGAAGGGTCTGAAGCGTTTGCGGCAACAACAACCGTGTAAGCCATTGCTCCTGCGTCTTCTAATGTTTGAACAATGTTTGCAACAGTTGATCCTTTTTGAGCAATTGCCACATAAATACAAAAAACGGGTTCGCCTCTATCATAAAATTCTTTTTGGTTGATAATGGCATCAATAGCCACAGAAGTTTTTCCTGTTTGACGGTCGCCAATAATCAACTCTCTTTGTCCTCTACCAATTGGAATCATTGCATCAATTGCTTTAATTCCTGTTTGCATAGGTTCTGCAACTGGTTCTCTATAAATTACTCCTGGGGCTTTTCTTTCAATAGGCATTTCATATAAATCGCCTTGTATTGGCCCTTTTCCATCAATAGGAGTTCCTAATGTATCTACAACTCTACCCAACAAACCTTCTCCTACTTTTAAAGAAGCTATTCTGTTGGTTCTTTTCACGTTGTCGCCTTCTTTTAATCCATCAGAAGAACCTAGTAATACTGCTCCTACGTTATCTTCTTCCAAGTTTAAAACAATACCATTTAATCCATTATCAAATTCTATTAACTCTCCAGCTTGAACGCTTGATAATCCATAAATTCTTACAATTCCATCACCTACTTGAAGAACCGTTCCTACTTCTTCTAATTGAGCTTCGGTTTTAAATCCGGCTAATTGTTGTCTTAAAATTGCTGATACTTCAGCTGGTTTCACTTCTGCCATAGCTTTATATTTTTATTATTTTATTTTTTTCGGTGTCAGTTATCGGTTTATTTGTTTATAGTGTATCCGTTTATCAATTCAACTCTTCCAACGTCTATCTTCCAACTTCCCTAAAACTCTTTCACATAAGGATTGTCATCAAACTCCATTTCCAAATTGTTTAATTTTCTTCTAATACTCTCATCAATTTGCCTGTCGTCCACTCTCAAAATCATTCCTCCAATTATTTCTGGATTTACTATTTCATTCAATTCAATTGTTGCCTTTTCAGATTTTTCTAATAACGAAACTAATTTTTCTTTTTGAACTTCGGTAAGTGCAATTGCAGTAGTTACCTTTGCTGTTTTAATGTTATGGTAATTTTTATATAACCCAATAAAAGATTCTGCAATTGAATAAAGAATTGCTTCTCTTTTTTTCTTTAAAATAAGAGTTATAAAAGTAGTAGATGTTAAAGATAAAGAATCAAAAAACACTTCTTTTAAAATGCTTTCTTTTTTATCAGATCGAACAATAGGACTTTTTAAAAGCAAAATGAGTTCAGGGTTTTCTTTACACACTAAAGAAATCAAATTCATATCACTAAATAATTCTTCTAATGTGTTTTGTTCTATTCCTAAGTCTAGTAATGACTTTGCATATCGTGGAGCTACCTTAATATCTAACATTACTTAATTAGTTTAAATGAATATCATCAACAACACTATTAATTAGTGCTTCTTGTTTTGATGTAGAAGATAGTTCTTCTTTTAATATTTTTTCAGCTATCTCTACTGAAAGAATTGCTACTTGATTTTTTAATTCAGTAACTGCTGCCATTTTTTCGTGATGAATACTTTCTCTTGCAGAAGCAATTATTCTATCAGCATCTTCATTGGCTTTGTTTTTTGCTTCCGATATTAATTTATCTTTCATCACACGAGCTTCTTTAAGCATTTCATCTCTTTCAATTCTAGCTTGTTTTAATAAGTCTTCATTAGCAGAAACTAATTCAGCCATTTGAATCTTAGCTTCTTCGGCTTTATTTAATGCTTCTTCAATAGATTTTTCACGTTCATTAACTGCGTTTAAAATTGGTTTCCAAGCAAATTTTGCTAGCAAGAAAAACAAAATACAGAATACGAGAGTAGTCCATACTATTAAGCCTAAGTCGGGGGTTACTAAAGGATTATCCATCTTAATTATTTATCGAGTTATTTTATTTTATTATTATTTTTTGTTAAAAAAGTCAACTTGTAGCCAATCGCTACAAGTTGACTTACTTGTTTTAAAGCCCCATAAGACCAACAACAACTCCGAAAAGAGCAACACCTTCTACAAGGGCTGCTGCAATAATCATTGCTGTTTGAATCTTAGCTGTTGCTTCAGGTTGTCTTGCGATAGCGTCCATTGCTGAACCTCCAATTCTACCAATACCTAATCCGGCACCGATAACTGCTAAACCTGCTCCAATTGCTGCATACATAGTTATTATATTTAGTTAAACAAAAAATTACTCATTAATGGTGCTCATGCTCTGCTACTGCTGTTCCTATAAACAAGGCTGACAACATAGTGAATACATAAGCCTGTAAAAAAGCTACTAACAACTCCAACACCGAAATAAAGAGTGCAAAAGGAACTGAAACAGCACTCATTCCTATATTTTTAAAAATAAAAATTAAGGATAATAAACTCAAAATAACAATATGACCTGCTGTGATGTTTGCGAATAAACGAATCATCAATGCAAAAGGCTTTGTTAATACACCAACTAATTCGATTGGTGCTAATAATAATTTCACTGGCCATGGAGCTCCTGGCATCCAAAAAATATGCCCCCAATAAGCTTTGTTTCCATTAATATTTGTAATAATTAATGTAAAAAATGCCAACACTAAAGTAACTGCTATATTCCCTGTAACATTTGCTCCTCCTGGTATCCAAGGTATTAACCCTAATAAGTTATTAAACCAAATAAAAAAGAAAGCTGTTAGAAGATATGGAACAAACTTTCTATGTTTTTTTTCTCCAATATTTATTAAAGCGATTTCGTCTCTAACAAATATGATAAGCGGTTCCATAAAAGAAGCTATGCCTTTTGGTGCTTTGTTTGGATTTTTTTTATAAAAACTTGCTACTTTGAAGAAAACCAATAAAATAATTAGCACTGAAAACAAAAGAGCAAAAACATTTTTAGTTATTGAAATATCTATTGGTTTTGTTGCATTAGTTACATGATGAGCTTCATCAAAAATTGCAGCAGACTCTCCTTCATTTAGTTGGTATATTTTTTCGTGATTTTTAATGAATTTGAGGTTATTTCTTTCTACCACATGAGAACCATCATCATTATGATGAAATTCTGACGACATAAAGGTTACTAAACCATTGTCTGTCCATAAAATAATTGGAAGCGGAACTGTTACTTCTCCAAACAAATGCCATTCATGTGCATCAGAAATGTGATGCATAATTACTGGAACTGGATTAAATTTCTCAGATTCTTCAGAAGCATGACTATTTCCTGCAAAAAAATTACTCACAGAAAAGAGTGTAAGTGTAGCCAATAAAACCGACTTATAAACCATTTTTTTTAACATATTTTTATCGTATTCTATACCTTTCAAAAACAGTTTGCAAATGTATAAGATTTATTTATTTAGGCAATGGTTTTTTGATTTTATTTCACTAGTAATTAACAATTATTTTAATGTATAATTGTTAGCAAATTTAACACTCTAATAAAAAAAGACTTAAATGTCTATAAATAAGAACATTAATCGTTATCCTTGTTTTTTATGATGCTTAATAGTAGCAAAACTTCAAACAAAAGATAAATAAAAAACAGTAAAAAAAATTGGATAATTACTATTTTGATGTTATCTGCCTTTTTTACTATGTAGGGATATAGAAAAAAGACACTTAATGCCATTTTCAACAAAACAGACCCTAAGTATGCAAATCCTGTATAGGTTGGATTTTTTTTGTGTAAAAAAAGAAGTGAACTAATAATTGTGAAAGTAACAATAAATAAAAACAAATGTGTTTTTTTAACAAATTCATTGTATTCAGAAAAGTTGAAAATATAATTATTCACCCCAATATGCAACCCATAAAGAAGTAGTGAAAAACCTAAAATAAAAAAATTGGATTTAATCAGAGTCATTGTCTTTGCTTGTGCTAATTACTTCTTTGATTATTAGATAGAGTGCAATAGCTATAGACAAAAGTGCTAAAATTAATGTGTAATATGGTTTTTGGGTGTTATATTTTATATCCAATGTATGTCCTGCCCAGCTTCCTAAACCAATAATAGCTCCCATTTGAATTGCTATACCTGAAAATTTTAAATAAGCATTATACGGCTTCTGCTTCTTGATAGGCTTCTTTTTTAACTCCATTTAGTTTTATGTTGTTTCCGTTGCCCATATTGCAAGTTCCTGAAAAGTTTGCTCCTGGTTCTATCGAGAGTTTGTTTGTGTTAATTTCACCAACTATGTTTGCTGTTGACTTCAATTGCAATAATTCTTCAACATTTATTTTTGCATTAATATTTCCTGAAACATCAGCATTTTTGCACTGTATTTCTCCATCAATAACTCCTGAAACACCAACAACCAACTTTCCTTGTGAAATAAGAGAGCCTTTTAATGTTCCGTCTATTCTAATATCTCCTGCACAAATTATATTGCCAGTAATTTCTGTACCTTTTTGAATGATATTTATTTCTGGTGATGAAGATTCTTGTGTTTTCGCCATTTTTATTGAGGTTTTACTGAACATTGTTGGTTTTTACTTGTAAAAGTTTTTTAAGGAGAAACAAATATAATTTTATTTTTAAACTTCAACCTAACTTTTGAGTTAAAAATTGTTATTTTTTTATTTCTATGTTAAAGTTTTTATTGAAAAACTTAAGGTAATTCTCCACATTTTTATCTTTATAAAACATATTAAAGTTATCATTAGAAATAATAAAAGAAGCATATTCTTTTGTGTTCAAATTTTGTAATAAATCCTTATTAAGCAATATTGCTTTATAATAATCTATTGCTATTTGATCTCCGTCTAATTCTTTTATCATAATTAGTTGGTTATTTGCATCTAAAAAAATTGTTTTAATGGGTTCAAAATTAAATGACCCATAATTTTGTTTATTAAAGTCGGCTATTGCACTTTTATAATTATTCAATTCTTTGTCTGTATTTGGAACAACGATAACTATCATAAATTTATCACTGAAAACATGATTATAAGGAACATTACTCGCTTGTTCTTCTACTTCAACTTTTATTCCTGTTTTTATAAGTCCGAGCATTTTTTCCGCTTCTGGTTTTGAGTCTGATTGTGGATGGTTAACTATAAAAGTTTCTAACGCTAATTTAAACGTATCAACAGGGCTTGTATGACCTACTGCTAATGCTGCTAAAAAATCAAACTTATCTTGAATGTGGTTTTCTGCAAATATTGTTTTAGCTGTTTCGCATCTTAATATAACCTTGTCATAATAACGTTCCTTAAACAAATCATATACAATTGAATAGTAATTATCAACCCTCTTTCGGGTTTCTCTGGTTACTTTATTATAGTTTGGATTTAAAATAATTTTAGCATATTCGCTTTCGGGATAATTATTGAGTACTAAATTTTTATATTTCAACTCCATTGCATCATCTTTAGTAAGCAAACTAACTCTATAAAGATTGAACCATGATGGCAACACATAGCTAGAGGTGTCATACCTGGAAATTAGCTCTTCAAACGATTTTATTGAATTTGGGTAATCCTGAAAATCTTCTTTATAGATATTCCCTAATGCATATAATGCCTCTATTATTTTATTATGCGAAGCCATCATTTTTTCATTAGTAAGGGGTATAAATTGCAAATAATATTCAGGGGTTGTTTTGGCATCAATTTTTGTTTTAGTTGTGTCAGATTTGGCTGAATCAGACAATTCTTCTTCGTAAGCTGTTTCTTCGGGCAACACGGTCTCTTTATTACTTCTTCTCCAATTATCCTCAAGTTTTCTTTCGCCCCATTTTTTTCTAAAATCAGTAAACCCAAAGCCCAATGTGTTTTGATTATAAAAATACCATGCTCCTGTGTTTGTTGAACTGGAATTGTTTTCATTATTTGCTAAAAAATCATCATCACTTCCCGTGCTTGCCTGTTGATTAGAGGCTTCTTCTTCATCTTTGGCTTTTTGAGCTAGTTCGTTTATTATTTTATTCCTATATCCTTCATCATTGGCTAATCGTTGTAAACTGTCTTCTTTCTGAACTATAATAATGTTGGCAACTAATTTTTTTAATGCTTGTGCTCGTTCTTTTGTTTTATCAAAATCAGCATATTCTTTTGGTAAAAAAACCAATGAACTATCGTAGTAATTGTAAGATTTTACGTAGCTAGGTATATCGTAATAATAATTCCCTAAACGCAAATAAGACAATGCTTTTTGTTTGGTGTTTGAAGTACTTGACGCAACTGATTTATGCAAGTAAGAAATTCCTAAAGAGTCATTTGTTTCTTTAAATTCAAT
>PHDR01000065.1 GCA_002841035.1 Bacteroidetes bacterium HGW-Bacteroidetes-12
GGTTATTGGCTTAGGATTGATTGGACAGTTAACCATTCAATTGTTAACCGCTTCAGGGGTAAAAGCCATCGGTTTAGATATTGACGATACACAAGTAAAATTAGCTTTAAAAACAGGGGTAAAACACGCTTATAACAGCTCAAAAGAAGGCATTGAAAATATCATTGAAAATGAAACCAATGGTTTTGGTGCCGATGCCGTTATTATAACTGCTGGAACATCTTCTTTAGAACCGATTAATTTTGCTGGAGCAATTGCCCGTAAAAAGGCAAAAGTGGTTATTGTTGGTGCTGTTCCAACGGGTTTCGACCGAAAAAATTTTTACATCAAAGAATTGGATTTACGGATGTCTTCTTCCTACGGTCCTGGTCGCTACGATGACGATTACGAACAAAAAGGAATTGACTACCCGATTGGTTATGTGCGTTGGACAGAAAACAGAAACATGCAAGCTTTTATTGAGTTGGTTGAAGCTGGAAAAATAAATTTAGAAGGGTTAATTTCTCATCAATTTACCTTTGAAAATGCCAAAGATGCCTATCAATTAATTGTGGATAGAACGGAACATTTTTGCGGAATTGTGTTGGAATACGACACTACAAAAGAATTAAAAAGAAACATACAACTCCATGCTAAAAAGTACAATTCTTCAGAAATAAATATTGGCTTTATTGGTGCCGGTTCGTTTGCACAAAACTTTTTATTACCCAATTTATCGGGACAAAAACTAGTAAATGTGGCTACTGCAAGAGCGACCACAGCAAAAAATATTGCCAACAAATTTGGTTTCGATAATTGTACAGGTGATGCGGATGAAATTATTAAAAACGAATCAATAAATACCGTTTTTATTGCTACTCCGCATAATTTGCATGCTCCTTATGTAATAAAAGCTTTACAAGAAAATAAAAACGTATTTGTAGAAAAACCTTTATGTTTAACCAAAGACGAACTAGAAGAAATACGAGAAGTGGAAAGTAAAAGTGATGGTCAAATCATGGTGGGTTTTAACAGAAGATTTGCTCCTCAGGTCATAGCACTTAAAAAAGAATTAAACAACCTTTTGCCCAAAGCCATTAATTACAGAATAAATGCTGGCAAATTACCTGCAAACCATTGGACACAAGATTCCGAAATTGGTGGAGGAAGAATTGTTGGTGAGGCGTGTCATTTTATTGATTTATGTTCGTTTATTGCAGGTTCTCCGATTTCTAAAGTAGAAGCAAATGCATTGAAAGATGCGAACAATCTTATAGATACAGTAAGCATTAGCTTAGGGTTTGAAAACGGAAGTGTAGCAAGTATTTCTTATTTTTCTAACGGAAGTAAACAATTGAATAAAGAATATCTGGAAGTTTTTTGTGGTGAGCAAACCATTGTTATTGATGATTTTAAAACGATGGATATTTTTGGTAAAGGGAAGAAAAGTTCTAAAAACTCATCACAAGACAAAGGACATGCAACGGAGGTCAATTTATTTTTAGAAGCGTTAAAAACAGGGAAATCGTTACCAATTTCTTTCGAAGAATGTTACCAATCTACCAAAGCAACTTTTGATGTGTTGGATAAAATTAAAGGGTAATAAACTGAAAATCATCAAGAATCATTTCATTACAATAATTACTCTATAATTGAATAATTTTTAAAATGCCTTAAGCTTTATACTGGACAATATTTTTTCAACGCTCCCTTTAGTTTATTAATGGTTATTTACCTAATTCGTTGATTATTTTTTAAAGAGTAACACAACTTTTAATATCATTATCAAATCACAGCGTATCACAAAGTATCATTTTTATTTTTTAGAACGAATATTTATCGTATCTTTGCGTATCACTAAGTATCAAAAACGTAAAAAATGGACAACAAAATTCATACATTTTTATTACCTCTTGATTTTAAATTAATGAATGAACTCAGTAGTGTAGATAAATTTGGAGGATCATGGGGCTTAATAGAGAAACGAGAGGGTAGGCAAACACTTAAACAATTAAAATCAATAGCCACGGTTGCAAGCGTAGGTGCTTCTACTCGTATTGAAGGTTCAAAAATGACCAACGATGAAGTTAAAGCGTTAATATTTGATAATGAAGCTAAATCCGAAATGCTTGATAAAATTAAAATTGAGAAATTAGTAGAGCGTGACCAACAAGAAGTTTTAGGATATTTTAGCACATTAGATATAATTTCAGAATCATACAGAGATATTGAAATTACTGAAAGTAGTTTGATGAATCTGCATCACATCTTAATGAAGTATAGCGAAAAAGACCAGTGGCATAAAGGAAAATATAAACAACTTTCCAACTCAGTAGAAGCCACAAATCCCGATGGTACAAAAACAATTGTTTTTGAAACAACCGCACCTGGGTTTGCTACCGAAGATGCAATGCGTGCATTAATTGATTGGTATAATGCTGATAATACAACACCACAAATAATTAAATCGGCAGTATTTGTTTATGATTTTTTAAGTATTCACCCATTTCAGGATGGCAACGGTCGTTTGAGCCGACTTCTTGCTAATTTGTTACTATTAAAACACGGTTATTCTTGGATTCAATATGTTAGTTTTGAGCATGAGATAGAAAGCCGTAAAGTCGATTATTATAAAGTCCTTATAGATTGCCAACAACAACGTCCAGGTGAAAATGTATATTCTTGGATTATTTTCTTTTTAGATTGCTTAGGTAATATCCAAAATAAATTAATGAAAAAATTGGACGTACAAAAAAGCGAGAATCAAATGTCGCCAAGAGAAAAAATGATTTTTTCGTTTATTGATAACCATCCGGGATGTAAATCAGGAGAAATTGCAGAAAAATTGAATTTACCTTTATCAACTGTAAAAAGAATACTTTCGGATATGGTAGAAGGCAAATTTTTGATGAAATACGGAGCAGGAATTGGCACTAACTACACAACAGAAAAATTGACCGAAATAAAAAGCAACATAGTTGTAACGCTTACAGATAAAGAACCGAAAAAAGAATTTATTTTAAAAAACAAACATTCGTTCTTAGAAATAAAAAAAATAATTCTTACCCCAAAATTCAAATGGACAAAGCCTGATGATTGGAGTAGTATGTTAATAAACAAACCTTTGATGATTAATATTACTTGTTACAACACTAAAGGTCTTAAGAGATTACAACCGTATTCAATTTCAACATTCAATAATCCTTACTATTTCGAACCATCATTTACATTGAGTAGTCCAATACATATTCCAGTAAGTTTATGGGAGGGGAATCCAAATGATAATGAATTTCCCATTAAAGTCATTTTAGAGCTTTCGGGAGAGATACCTCCTTTTGATTTTGATGTTTTGTTAGTTTATGATGCGGCATTAGAATAAATTCATACAAATTAGGAATACAATTCCTAATTTTATCAGTAAGATTGAATGTAACTTTACAACTTTAAAACCCATCTAAGGGTAGTAAAAAAGAATAGAATAAGTGAAAATTAACCAAGCACTCAAACAACTTCAAACCTACATCGAATTCGAAAATTTTAAAGGATACGACCCTTACGACACGTTAAACGCTGCAATACCATTTCATTGGTTAGGAAAGTGGGGACCTGTGTTGGCAATTCAATTTCAAAAAAGAAATCCGTTTAATATCCGAAAGTTATTGGGGATAAAAAAGGACTATAATCCGAAAGCTATTGGGCTGTTGCTTCATGCATATTCGTTACATTATCAACAAGAAAAACAAGAAGAAACGCTCCAAAAAATGGAATTTTTCTTCAGCTGGTTGTTGGAAAACAGAACCAAAGGTTATGATGAATATTGCTGGGGATATAATTTCGATTGGGCAAGTCCAGTAAAGTTCTTAGAAAAATACTCGCCAACCATTGTAGTAAGTGGTTTTGTTGCCAAAGGGATTTTTGAATATTATCAAGCAACACAACATCCAAAAGCTGTTGAGGTTTTAAAAAGTATAGCCGATTTTACTCAAAACCAATTGGCTTGGACTAAAAACGAACAAGGTTTTTGTGTGAGTTACAGCACTCAAGCAATAGATTGTTGTTACAATGCGAACATGTTGGGAGCCGAATTATTTGCCCGATTGTTTTATATTACTAAAGAAGAGAAATATAAAGCGTTAGCTCAAAAAATGACAGATTTTACCATTGCACATCAACAAAAAGATGGGCATTGGAATTATAGTATTGATACGAAAACGGGAAAGGAACGAACTCAAATCGATTTTCATCAAGGATATGTGTTAGATTCCATTCATTATGTAATTAGGTTCTGTGGCGAAAATGAAATCTATAAAAAAGCTCTACAATTAGGAGCTGAATACTATTTCAACAAACAATTTAAACCAAACGGACAATCTATTTTTAGAGTTCCAACCGAATACCCAATAGAAATTCATAACCAATCGCAAGGTATTATCACTTTTACAAGATTATCGTATTTATCAGATAAATATGCCAATTTTGCTGAAACTATTGCCAACTGGACAATACAAAATATGCAAAACAAAAAAGGTTATTTTTATTATAAAAAATACCCGTTATATACCATTAAAACGCCATTTATGCGGTGGAGCCAAGCTTGGATGTTGTTGGCGTTAACCGAATTGTCACTACCTAGTATATTAATACATTCTAAATCAAAAATATAAAAAACACAAAATAAAAAACCACAAAAACACATAGATATCTTGACTACTTTAAATGTAAAAGTATTACATAGGCAAGAATTTTAAACATAGAATTATCTATGTAAAGCAAAGATTCTATGTTTATTTTTGTTTCTAAAACTTATGTAACTATGTGGTTAAAAAAATGCTGCTGAGCATTAACAACGAATTAAACAAGGCTAAAAATGGCTAAAGATTTTACATTACAGAAATACGAGCAATTATTAAAAGCTGCTTTAGCGAATAATTATCAATTGGTGTCTTATCAGGATTATTTAATCCATGATTATCCAAAAGCCATGATATTGAGGCATGATGTGGATAAAAAACCACAAAACTCACTCAAAACAGCTCAATTGCAACATCAATTAGGTGTAAAAGGAACGTATTATTTTAGAGCTGTTCCTGAAAGTTTTGATGTTGAAATTATTTCACAAATTGCCAATTTAGGGCATGAAATAGGTTACCACTACGAAGATTTATCCATTTGCAAAGGCAATGAGCTAAAAGCCATCCAGCATTTTGAAAAATGGCTAACTAAATTGCGTAAATTTTATCCTGTAAAAACGATTTGTATGCACGGAAGTCCTACTTCAAAATGGGACAATAGAAAATTGTGGGACAACTACAATTATCAAGATTTTGGAATTGAAGCAGAACCTTATTTTGATGTAGATTTTAACAAGGTGTTTTACATTACCGATACGGGCAGAAAATGGGATGGGCATAAAGTGAGTGTCAGAGATAAAGTAACGTCTAATTTTAACTTATCCTTCCATTCAACCAATGAATTAATTACTGCATTTGAAAACAAAAAAATGCCCAATCAAATCTTACAAAACATACATCCACAACGCTGGACGGACAACCGTGCAGCTTGGACGCAAGAATTAGTTGCTCAAAACATAAAAAACACTATAAAAAAAGCCATTTTTGTAAAAAAATGAAGCCTATCCAAGTTTTTATCATATCGCAAGAAGAACCGTTTTACCTTCCAAAAGTAATACGATATTTAGTGGAACATCTACCTCAACAGATTGAAATTGTTGGAGCAACCCGATTAAATCCGCATCGAAAAAACAAAACAATGAAAGATTGGCTGCTTGAACGAACCGCCATTTACACGTATTGGGAATTGTTTATTACCACTTGTTTTTTTATGTATGCAAAAATTCTAACAAAATTTACGGGGCTTTTTGGAGTAACTAATTTTTTTTCTGTAAAAGCAGTTTATAATGAGTTTTCTATAAAAGTAGTGCAAACAGAAGACATTAATTCTACTGCTTATTTAGAACAGTTACGTGCATTAAACATTGATGTGATTTTATCCATTTCGCCACCGCAATTGTTTGGAAAAGAGTTGTTAAACCTACCCAAAATAGCTTGTTTAAATGCCCACGGAACGCTTTTGCCAAAGCACAGAGGTGTTTTTGGCAGTTGGTGGATGTTGTTTGAAAACGATAGTGAAATAGGCACAACCATACACACAATGGAAGAAAAATTAGATGCAGGAGAAATTGTTTGGCAAAAAGCCATTTCCACACCAAAAAACGCCACACAATACAGCATTGCATATCATACAAAAAAAATTATGGCCGAAGGGTTAGTGGAAACGCTTACTCAAGTTGCTAATGGAAAAATAATTCCGATAAAACCCATTTACAAAACAAGCTATCATAAAGCACCAACAAAAGCACAAGGCATTGCTTTTCATCAGCAAGGAAAGCGAGTGGTTACTTGGGCAAATGCAAAACTTACATTAGCAAAAAGGTTTTAGGAAGTAGTTAATTTTACCTTTCTTTTACTTAACTGTACTATTTTTTGTACTATTGTCTTGAAAATGGTTAAAAAAAAAACATACTTATTTTATTTAGGTCATCCTGCTCATTATCATAACATTTCGATAGTGATTAGAGAAATGACAACCGAAAACTGTAATGTAATTTTGGTAGCTCGTGCCAAAGATGTGTTGTTTAAGTTGTTGGAAAACCTGCCTTATACCATCATTTTTTTACCTCCAAAAAAAGGAAAAAATAAATTTTCTTTAATTATTGAAGTTTTAAAAAGGCAGTTCATACTTGCCAAACTTTGCATAAAACACAAGCCTAAGATGTTAATAGGCACTGATATAGTTATAACGCACATAGGAAAATTATTTAAAATCCCTTCGGTTATTTTAAATGAAGATGATGCCAAAGAAGTTCCGTTGTTGGCAAAATTTGGGTTTAAGTATGCAACAGCTGTTTTTTCGCCCAACTGCTGCGATATTTCGCCTTATGAAACTAAAAAAATTGGCTACAACGGGTATCACGAATTAGCGTATTTACATCCCAATTATTTTATTCCAGATAAATCAAAAATTTTAACCCTATTAGAAAAAGGAGAAAACTATTTTATTTTGCGTTTTGCCGAATTAACAGCTCACCACGACAAAGGTAAAAAAGGTATAAATTTAACCATCGCAAAAAAACTTATCGAAAAATTAAACCCTTTCGGGCAGGTTTTTATCACCTCTGAGCGAAAATTAGAAGCGGAATTAGAACCTTATCGTATAAAAATTCATCCTAAAGATATGCATCACGCACTTTATTTTGCTAAAATGTATATTGGCGATAGTCAAACCATGGCAGCAGAAGCAGCGGTTTTAGGCACACCTTCCGTTCGGTTTAATGATTTTGTTGGTAAATTGGGTTATTTAGAAGAGTTAGAACATCAACATCAACTCACTTTTGGAATTTTAACAAAAAAACCTGAAACACTTTTTACTAAGGTTGACGAACTGTTACAGATGCCTAATTTGGCAGAAGAATTTAGGAAGCGAAAAGAGAAAATGCTACATTCAACGCAAGATGTAATGTTGTTATGGAAAAATTATTTTATAAATACAGAAAATTAACACTTTTTTTGCTTGAACAAAACCATCATTATACAAGAACAAGGAGAAGCTGCTTTTAACTTTATAAGCAAGTTTTTAGATGTGCAAAATAATGAAGTAGAAGTGTTAAAAACAACTACCATTTTTAATATTAAAAAAATTCATCCTCCTAAAAATGGCATAGTTAATCTAAACAAAATCAATGATATAAAAGAAATAAATTTATTTTTTAACGAAGTAAATAAGAAATTAGTTGACGATGGAATTTTTATAGGCTGTGTTGAAACAAGCGAAGAACGAAGAAAACGTATTTACAAAAAATATCCCATTATTTTAGCTCAACTCTATTATTTTTTAGATTTTATGTTTAAGCGTGTTTTCTCAAAATTATTTTTTACTAAGTGGTTTTATTTTTTTGTTACCGCAGGCAGAAATCAAGTGCTTTCTAAAGCAGAAGCACTCGGAAGGGTTGCTTATGCTGGGTTTGAAATTTTAGATGATGATGAAATAAATAATATTCATTATTTTGTAGCCAAAAAAAAAGGCAACTTTACATCTAAACCTTTGCCTCGTTTTAGTTTGCTTTTTAAAATGCAACGTATTGGAAAAAATAACAAATTGATAACCGTTTATAAAATAAGAACCATGCATCCTTATGCCGAATATTTACAAGACTATTTGTATAAGAAAAATAAATTGCAAAAAGGCGGAAAATTTAAAAACGACTATCGAATTACCTCTTGGGGAAGGATTTTTAGAAAACTTTGGATAGATGAATTGCCAATGCTTTATAACTTTTTAAAATTAGAAATTAAATTAGTTGGTGTTCGCCCAATTAGCGAACACTATTTAAGTTTGTATAATGATGAATTAAAAGCACTTAGAAAAACCGTTAAACCAGGGTTAATTCCACCATTTTATGCCGATTTGCCCGAAACAATAGATGAAATAATTGCCTCTGAAATTAACTACATCAACGCCTATCACAAAAGTGCCTTTAAAACTGATGTAAACTATTTTTTTAAAGCAATAATTAATATTTTATTTAAAAAAGTGAGAAGCAATTAGAGTCTGCCTGTAAAGCCCACAGTTCTCATATTCATTTAGAAAAAGGCTTCTGCAAAGCGTTGTTTTTTGCCAACTGTTGATTGACTTCTTGATTGCAGAAAGTTATACTTTAAAGACAGACACTAATTAAAAATAAATAAATTTGAAAAACTTTTTAAACGTATGATTCGATTCTCACTTTGTTTTCTTTTACTAATAAGTTGGGCAGTATTAAAGTCGCAAGTAGTTTTGCAACCTATTACCTCAAGTGTGTATGAGTTTTTAGATGAAATGGCTCAAGAAAAAATTATTGAGCTAAATTCAGCCATTAAACCTTATTCCAGAATGTTTATAGCTCAAAAATTAGAAGAAATTGCCACAAAAAAAACAGAGCTATCCAAACGACAACAAAAAGAATTAGATTTTTACCTGAAAGATTTTAATAAAGAATTAATAGGTACAAAAGGCGAGTTTACCAAACGTAAAGATTTACTTTATTATCATGATAGTTTATTTACGCTAACAATAAATCCAATTTTAGGTATGCAATATGGCACCAACGAAAATGGCAGCTACACCAAACGATTTAATGGTGGCGAACTTTATGGCTCAATAGGAACACATTTTGGCTTTTATGCGAGTTTGCGAGATAATGGAATTTCAGATGTTTTTACAGCCACCAATCATTTAACCATTGAGCAAGGCGGAAATTTTAAGTTTAATCAGGGGCAAAATGGGCAACGATCCGATTACAGTGAAATGTTGGGAGGTGTTCATTATTCGTGGAAATGGGGCAGGTTAGGTATAGTAAAAGACAACCACAATTGGGGCGATAATTATCATGGTGCAAACATTTTTTCTGGAAAAAACCCTTCAGTTGGCTATGTTGATTTTAACATAAAACCCACAAAATGGTTCGAGTTAAATTACATACATTCATGGTTGGTTTCGGAAGTGTTAGATAGTTCAAGAATTTTTTTAATAAACAACCAAAAAAGAGAAGTTTTTACCAATAAAAATTTAGCAGCAAATATGTTCACATTGAAGCCTTTTAAAAATTTTTATTTTTCTTTCGGAAATTCCGTAGTGTATGCCGATGATGGTGTAAAACCTTTCTATTTCATTCCTTTTTTATTTTATAAATCAGTAGATCATACCTTTAATGGAGCAGGAAGCAATGCTCTCGGACAAAATTCACAATTGTTTTTCAATATTAGTTCACGGCAAATTAAACACGTGCATTTATATACGTCATTTTTTATTGATGAAATTAGTATCGGAAATATGCTTGATAGTGAGTTAAGCTCTAATATCTTTAGCACAAAGATAGGAATGAAAGTGAATAATTTCCCAGTTAAAAACACCTATTTTATTGCTGAATATACTCGGTCAAACCCATGGACGTATCGTCATCAAATAGAAACAACCACTTTTGCTTCTAACCAATATAATTTAGGGCATTACTTAGGCGAAAATGCTCAAGAACTTTATTTAGAAGCAGGATTAAAAATAATTAGAGGCTTACGGCTGTCTATTGCTTACACCCATGCACAAAAAGGCGATGAGCATGTTTTTCAAATTATTAACGGAAATGGAAACATTAAAGGATTAAACTTTTTAGAAAGTGTTGCTTGGGAAAACAAAACCATTGAAACTACTGCTCGCTATGAAATTATAAACGATGGCTATTTGTTTGCAAA
>PHDR01000066.1 GCA_002841035.1 Bacteroidetes bacterium HGW-Bacteroidetes-12
TGTTATTGTCTAACAAAGAAATTCATTCCATTTATTTAAAAGAAAAAGCATTTATAATATCCAAAGCAGATTCATTATTGCCTAATTTCAATCAAATTAAAGGAGAAAATATGGTGGGTTATTTTCTTGAAAAAAAATTGCACAAAATTGAAGTAAACAAACAAGCAGAAACGATATTTTTTGCCAAAGACGATGCTGAAAAATACATTGGTGTTAATAAAGCATCTGGAAATAATATGCTCATCTTTTTAGCTGATAATACCTTAAAATCAATTACTTTTATAAAAGACCCAGAAGGAATTTTTTATCCTATAAAAGAACCATCGCCAAAAGACCTTATTTTAAAAGGATTTAACTGGGACGAAAGTGAAAAACCAACAGATAAGTTTGGTGTTTTTTATTGAACAACCATTTTTCCTGAAAACACCATTTTTGAATTTTCAATTACAGTAACAATATAGTTTCCTTTACTCCATGTTTGTGTGTTTATTTTTGTTTTTCCAACAAAATTTTCTTGATGAACAATTCTTCCAGATAAATCATAAACGTCCAATACATAATTTTTGGCAGAAAGTGTAATTTCTTCTATAAAAATATGATTATCAGTTGGATTAGGAAATAGTTTGAAGTTATTTTGTTTTAATTCGGTTTGTTCTTTTATAGAAACTGCAGAAGGGCTATTTGCAAATGCGTATTCACCAAGAAGCAAACTATCAATAGTCATAAACCCAAAAAGGAGGCCACCTATTTTTGTTTTTGTATAATAGGGATACTCTGCCCAATCTGATGCAGCATTTTCTCTGTAAACCAAAATAATACTATCCGTATTTACGGACAATAAATCATCATCTAAAAAACCTGTTGAAGAACGATTGTCAAAATCTAAACGAGCACTGGCTTTAAAGTTAGGAGGTAAGATTCCATTAAAACTCCAGTATCGGTTAGAAGAAATTCGGTAATTATTTACATTATTCTTAATAGAATCTGGAGCTACCCAATGATGTTCAAGTTGGAGTAAGGCAGAATCGGTAATGGAACTTACGGTTAATCGAAGCATTGCTAAATTTTGTAATTGATTTGAAAAGGTATTTTTAATTACTAATTGATTGTCTGTTCTTGCTTGATTGAGTGCATTTGCTTCATTAAGAATGGATAGAACGGGTAAAAATGGAATGGTTACGGTTGCATTTGAGTATTGGTTTGAAGCAACAATTGGTGTAGTAAATTTATTCCAATTGGCATCATAAAAAGTAATTTCTAACGGAACATTCGTATGAAAATTAGTTGTAGCTCTAAGTTTTTGTTGAATATAAAGCGTAACATCAAAATTACTTCCGTTAACAACCACATTGGAAGAATCAATAGAAAAATGTGAAAAACCAGGGGTTAACACCCAATCGTTAAAAAAATTAGTCATATCTACATTGGTTGATGCGAACAATTTATCTCTAAATTCAAAAGCATTGATGTTTTTAAATTGAAAACTATCCTGAATGGCTTTCAATCCAACAAAAAATAACGAATCGCCTAGGTATGCACGCATATTATGAGCTACTGAGGCTCCTTTTAGGTAGGTGTGCCTTCCATAAGTGTAAGCATGATCCATGTTTGATAAGGCTCTAAAACCATTGTCTTCAATATGAACAAATTGTAGTACTTCTTTATGATTATTTTTTACATCATTCATGTAAGCAGCTCTACCATATATATTTTCTGTAAACAAATGCTCTGAATAAGTTGCCATTCCTTCGTTTATCCACATATCTCCAGCGGTTTCGCAAGTAACCAAATCTCCCCACCAATGATGAGCAAATTCGTGAGCCATTAATGTTTCGAAATTAAGTGTTCCATTAGCGGCAGTTCTTGGGTAAGCAACGCAAGTAGCATGTTCCATCGCACCACTATTAAAAGGGACTAGCACAAAGCCTATTTTATTCCATAAATAAGGACCATAGTTGTTTTCATAGATATCGAGGGCATTATTTAAATTTACAAAAGAATTTTTGAGATTAGTAGTATCTGGAGCTCTACCTACAAGTTCTACAGGGATATTTCCATTAGAACCATTGAAATTTTGATGCACTGTAGCGTAATCCGATACTGCAACACAAGCCAAATACGTTGGGATAGGGTCATTCATTTGCCAGGTTCTTACAATAGTATCTCCTGTAATGACAGAATCATTAACAAGTAAACCGTTGCAATGTGCTTTTTTTCCTGCCGAGGTAATAATGTTGAATTCAAAAGTAGCACGTTCTACAAAATTATCGAAACAAGGAAACCAAACTCTGCCATAATTATGCGGATTTGCATCGAAACCAACCCCTAAGTTATACGCATACGTATTGTCAAAATAAAAACCACCCCAACCACTATTGTCGGTTTGGGGGCTACCATTGTAATAAACTGTAACAGAAGCCGTATCTCCTATATTGAGTACCGCAGGTAATGTGATTTTTAGTAGCGTATCATCATGGGTAAAAGCTAATGGATTAGAAGACAGAACAACAGAATCAACATTTAATTCTAGTAAATCTAAATCAATTACACCAACATTATTAATTTTAGGGGTGAAGGTAACAACACAATTTCCATTAATAATTTTATTGGTAAAATCTAAAATTTCTAAATTAATTTGATAATGAAGAATATCTATGGTATCACTTCTGCTATTCAATGCTTTTTGATTAGGAGTAATGGGCTTAGTTTTATGTGTTTGAGCAAATGAAAATGCAGTTCCAAAAAGAAATATAACAACAAAAAATAGAATTTTTTTCATAGGGATATGGTTAATATAAAAATCAAATTTACAGAAATCTATTTTTTAAAAAGGATTAAGCATAGATTTATCATTCAAAAATTTCAGTTCAATGTGTTTTATGGAGAAGAAATGTTTTTTGGTAAAAAAATGACATTTCAATCGTATTTAATTTTAAATTTTATAGTTTAATTTTTTTATACTAATATTGTAATGCTATAAAGCGATGTTTTGATTATTTTTCAAAATAACAACGTAATTTTTTCATTCTTAATTCTGTTAAATAAATATAGAAAATAAATGAAGCCTTCAAAAGAATTATTTCACCTGATAAAATCACTGACAAAATCAGAGAAAAGATATTTTAAATTAATGTCTTCATTGCAAACAGGAGAAAAGAACTACATAAAGCTTTTTGAATTTGTGGAGGAGCAAGATTCTTATGATGAAGAGGCTTTAAAAAATCAATTTAAGGATGAAAATTTTATCAAACATTTGCCCTCGGAAAAAAACCATTTATATAAGCTTATTTTAAAAAGCTTAAGAGGGTTTCATGCTGATACTTCTGCTGCATCAATCATTCAAGAGAACTTACGAAATATTGAACTCCTATTTAACAAAGCTCTTTACACAGAATGTTATAAAAACATTTTAAGAACAAAAGAGACCGCTTATATTTATGAGAAATATTATTTCTTACTTGATTTAATTGATTGGGAGAAAAAATTAGTTGAAGAAGCTTTTTTGGACAATAAGTTCAAAGTGAATATGGATAATTTAATTGAAGAAGAATCGGACTGTATAGAGAAATTAAGAAACATTGCTGAATATCAAAAACTATATTCTAGGTTAAATTATGTTATTCGCAAAGGAGGTTATACTCGGAATAAAGAGGGACAGAATGAGATTGAAAAAATAGCAAGTCATCCACTAATTATTGGCACGAGTACAGCACATTCCATAAAAGCTACAACAGCTTGTTATTCCATCAAAGGGCTTTGTGCTGTTACTAATCATGACCACAAAACCGCTTCGGAAAATTTCAATAAAGTAATTAAAATAATGGAAGCAAATCCGCCTATCATGAAGGAACTTCCAAAAAGATACATTAGAGCATTAAACAATGTGTTATATACTCATTTAGTAGAAAAAGATTGGGATAAAACGCTTTCTATAATTGAAAAGATGAAAGCCTTAGAAACAAAATCAGGTTTTGAAAGCATTGACATTCAATTAAAATTATTTACACTGCCTTTTAATGCGGAATTAAATACCTACATTTCTAAAGGAGAATATGCAGAAGCAATTAAAAAAGTAGTTCCTGAAATTTTAGAACGGTTACAGCACTTTAATGGTAAGGTAAATAAAGAAGAAGAAATGTTGTTTTATTATAACATTTCTCGGGCTTATTTTTTTACTGAAGATTTAAAAGGAGCATTACGTTACATTAATTTAGTATTGAATGAAAATAAACCTGGCTTGAGAGATGATGTTTATACGTTTGCTCGATTGGTTAATTTAATTATTCACTATGAGTTAAATAACCTTGATTTGTTAGAATATAATATTAAGTCAACAAAACGGTTTTTGAGTATAAATAAAAGAGATTATAAATTTGAGGCTATTTTCATTCAAGAAATGCGAAAGCTAACTAAATGCAAAACAGAAGAAAAACTCAAAGAACAATTTATTGAATTTAAAAAGAGTTTACTAACCATCTTACAAGATCCTTATGAGAAAATTGCACTCGATTATTTCGATTTTTTAATTTGGTTAGATAGTAAAATAAACAATCAATCCTTTGTTAAATTGATGTTGTTGAAAGCAAAAAATGGTAGATAAAAAATTATTAAATCAATCGTTGTTTAGCTGCTTCAAAAAGCACTATTCCAGCAGCAACAGAAACATTTAAAGAAGAAATTTCTCCCACAATTGGAATTTTAACGCGAGCATCGCTATTTTTTAATAATTGATTTGAAATACCTTTTTCTTCCCCACCCATAATAATTGCTGTTGGAGAAGTATAATCAACATCATAAATAGTGTCAGAGCTTTTTTCGGTACAAGAAACAATTTTTAAACCACTTGCTTTTAGAAATAACACGGTGTCAGTTAAATTTTGAACTTTGCAAACAGGAATATGATTCAATGCTCCAGCAGATGTTTTTATGGCATCAGCATTAATTTGAGCCGATTCTCTGCTTGGAATGACAATAGCATCTACACCAGCACAAGCAGCCGAACGACTTATTGCACCAAAATTACGCACATCCGTAACCTTATCTAAAATTAAAACAAAGGGAACTTTTCCTTGTTCAAATAAAGTAGGTATAACTTGCTCAATATTATGCAACGCAATAGGAGAAATAAAACCAATAACTCCTTGATGATTTCCAGAAACATGTTTGTTCAACTTAAAAACAGGAACATGAGAAAAAGGAATTTTGTGTTTTTTAATGGCGTTGCGTAACTCGGTTAAGCCCGGACCTTTAATGTCTTGTTGAATATAAAGTTTGTCTATCTCCTTTCCTGAGTTGATAGCTTCCAAAATAGGATGTATTCCAAAAATAATAGTTTCCTCATTTTTCATGGCGTAAAATTAGTAAAGTCCCGAAACATATTTTATAAAAGAAAATTAATTCACAATTAATCATTCAAAATTCAAAATTTCTTTACTTGAACATTACCTTTGCTACTATAAAAAATCAATTAATTATGCAGTATATCATTTCATACCAACAGCCAAATTCACATTTTATTGACATTGAATTTATTCTAAAAACCAACTCCCAACCAACTCAATTAATTCAACTGCCAGCATGGCGACCAGGACGATATGAATTGGGAAATTTTGCTAAAAACATTCAAAAATTTCAACCCTATGATGAAAAAGGGAAGTCGCTTTCTTTTAAAAAATTAACAAAAGACTTGTGGGAAATTAGCACCGAAAATGCAAAAGAAATTCACATTAAATATAATTATTACGCTGCCGAAATAAATGCTGGATCATCTTATTTAGACGACAATCAGTTGTATGTTAATGGTGTAAATTGCCTTTTGTATGACCCAAAAAGAATAAATGAAAAGTGTTATTTAGAGCTTAAACTACCCAAAACTTACAAAGTAGCCACTGGTTTAACACAAACAAAAACACATCAATTTGAAGCAAAAGATTTTCATGAATTGGTAGATAGTCCGTTTATTGCCAGCAACTCTTTAAAACACCATTCTTTTGAAGAAAGTAATGTACTTTTCCATTTGTGGTTTCAAGGAGAGTGTAAACCCAATTTTAAAAAACTGGAAGATGATTTTAGAAAATTCTGTAAAAAGCAAATTGTTGATTTTGGAGAATTCCCTACAAAAGAATACCATTTTTTATTTCAAATACTTCCTTTTAGAACTTATCATGGTGTTGAACATAGTAATTCAACAGTAATTTCATTAGGACCATCGTATGATATTATGAATGAAAACGGTTGGTATAATGAATTATTAGGAGTGAGTTCGCACGAGTTGTACCACACTTGGAACGTGAAACAAATTCGCCCAATAGAAATGTTTCCTTATGATTATACAAAAGAAAACTACACCGTTTTAGGTTATTTAGATGAAGGCGTTACCACTTATTTTGGAGATAAATATCTCTTGAGTTCGGGCGTTTTTGATTGGAAAAAATATGTAATAACATTCAATAAATTGCTCGAAAAACATTACGATAATTTTGGCGTTGAAAATTTATCGGTAGCAGCTTCTTCTTTTGATACTTGGTTAGATGGTTATGTAAGAGGCATTCCGAACAGAAAAGGTTCTATTTATACCGAAGGAGCGTTGATTGCTTTTATTACCGATGTTTTTATCATGAAAAACACCAGTAACATAAAAGCATTGAAAGATGTGATGAAACTCCTTTATACCGATTTTGCTAAAAAAGGAAAAGGAATAAGTGATTTAGATTATAAAAAATCAGTAGAGAAAATAGCTGGAGCTTCTTATAATGAAATTTATGATAAACTTATTCATGGTACAGCAGATTTCACCCCATTTTTAGAGGAAGCCTTAATTTATATTGGATGTGAACTTAAGATTTCGCCATCAAACAATTATAATGAAGCAAAATTGGGATTTAAAGTACGCTATGAAAATAATTTATGCGTTGTTGACTCTATCTATCCTAATTCAATTGCAGAAAAAAACGGACTCTCAATCAATGACGAAATTATTTCTGTTAATAACTGTAAAATTAATAACGATTTAGAACATTGGAGCAACTATTATGAAAAAGAAGAACAAATTATTACAATAAAAAGAGCTCTAGGAATGATAAAAAATTGTTCATTAAATTCAGGCAAAATTGTTTATTTTAAGAAATATGCTATCGAACAAAATAATAGCAATACGGCTAACCATAAAAATTGGAGTGGATTATAATTTTACCAACTATTTTTTTTTGATTGTTAATAATTTTTTCTGACTTTTATATTGCATTATTAATTTATTATTCTACTTTAGTCCTTGAAAATTAAATTATTAACTAAAACTAAAAAATTATGGAAGAAACAACATCAGAAGTAACTCAAACAGAAACTACTTCTCAAAACAACAACGCCAATCGAGTTGGTTTTGGACCTCGTTTAGGAGCCTATCTTATAGACTTTGTATTTAATGCAATAGTTGGAAGCATTATAGGAATGGCATTAGGAGCTACTTTAGTAGGAATATTTTTCGGATCACAAGCCGCCACAGGTAGTGCTGAAGGCGATGCTTTAGTGGGAGGGCTTGGAGCAATGCTAGGAGGAATGATAGGAACATTAGCAGGCATTTATTTAATGTCTTTAGTATTATTTGTTATGGAAGGGATTACAGGACAAACACCAGGGAAAATGTTACTAAAAATAAAAAATGCAAATCAAGATGGAACTGCTGCTGCTGCTGGGGCATTGTGGGTAAGGGCATTATTAAAATATTCAGGAACAATATTGGCTTTATTGGCTGGTGTTACTAGTCTTGCTATTTTAGGGACCATAGGCTCTGTTGCTGGATTGATAATTTTTATAGGTTGTTTCTTTGTTCTTGGAGATAAAAGACAAGCTATTCATGATTTAGTGGCGAAAACAGCTGTTTTTAAAAAATAATTAAAAAAGCAAAAAACCTTCTTTTAACCCTCTCGGTGATTTTAGCTTATCATCGAGAGGGTTTTTTGTGTTCATTTTATTTTTTTTCAATCGAGAAATTCGTGCATTCGTGGCGATATAGCTAACATTAACTTAACAATTTTTTTCAATAAATGTAGTTATAAAATGTAAATTTGTCTTTTAAATATTTGAAACATGAAGCATTTTTTATTAGCCTTATTTTTAGCAATAAACACCCTTTTTGCTTGGTCGCAACAAAAACAACCCAAACTCGTAGTTGGAATCGTTGTTGACCAAATGCGTTACGATTACCTCACTCGTTTTTGGGATAAATTTAGTGAAAATGGATTTAAAAAATTGGTAACCAATGGTTTTAACTGCGAGCAAACACATTTCAATTATATGCCTACTTATACTGCTCCAGGGCACGCTTCAATTTACACTGGAACAACGCCTGCTAACCACGGAATTATTGCAAACAATTGGTATGAAAAGGAAACAAAAAAAACCATTTATTGCACTTTTGACGAAACCATGAAGTCGGTTGGAAGCACAGGAAACGAAGGGCAAATGTCACCAAAAAATCTTTTAGTAACCACCATAGCCGATGAATTAAAAACAGCCAACAAAACATCAAAAGTAATAGGAATTTCCATTAAAGACAGAGGGGCTATTTTGCCTGCCGGACATCAAGCTGATGCTGCTTATTGGTTTGCCGGAGAAGATGAAGGAAAATGGATTTCGAGTACTTACTATATGCAAGAACTACCTAAGTGGTTAAATGAATTGAATCAGAAAAATACCGCTAACACTTATTTACAACAGCCTTGGCAAACACTTTTACCTATACATGATTATACCGAAAGCATTGCCGACAATAATCCTTACGAAGAAGTTTTTGATGGAGAAAAAGCACCTATTTTTCCTCACAATTTACCTGCATTACGAAAAGCAAATAAAAATTATGACTTAATAAAAACAACTCCTTTTGGTAACACCATTTTAAAAGAGCTGGCTTTTGAAGTGATTAAAAATGAGCAATTAGGTAAAGATAAGATTACCGATTTGCTTACCATAAGTTTTTCTTCTACCGATTATATCGGACATCAATTTGGCCCTTATTCCGTAGAAATTCAAGACACGTATTTACGTTTGGATAGAGAAATTGCTGAATTATTAACTTTTCTGGAAAAACAAGTAGGCGAAAACGAATTTTTAGTTTTCTTAACTGCCGACCATGGCGTGGCAGACATACCTCAACATGCCATAGATAATAAAATTTCAGCAGGATATTTTGATGAAAAAAAAAGTTTCAAAAAAGTGAACGCAGCACTTTTTGAAAAGTTTAAGGTAGAAAATCTAGTAGCTAATCTATCTAACTACCAATTGTTTTTTAATCATGATTTAATTAAGGAACACCAATTAAATTTAATTGAAGTAGAAAATGCTGCTGTAAATACTATGCTTGCACAACAAGGTATTTCAAAAGCAGTAGCTGCAACAAGTATGAAATCAGCTGAGTTTACAGATAAAATAATGGGGAATGTACAAAGAGGTTTTCACCAGGTGCGTTCGGGAGATGTGTTGTTTGTACTGGCTTCGGGCTGGATAAACAAATGGACAAAAAAAGGCACCACCCATGGATCGCCTTATAATTATGATACGCACATACCTTTGTTGTGGTACGGAACTAATATTAAACAAGGAGTAAGAACAGAACAAGTAGCTATTGCAGATATCGCAGCAACACTTTCTGTATTACTAAACATTGCTTTACCTAGTGCTTGTGATGGAAAAGTGATTGAGGGACTAATTAAATAAAAAACTAAGCACTAATGCAAAGCTAACCTATGGTTTTAATGCAAAATGCCGTACCCTAAAATTAATGAACGCACATACAACATGGGCTAAATTCAAGTGAGTAATTTGTAGGTTATTTAGACGATAGTAAGCACCGTTTCGTCTATACGATTATGGGCGATGGTGAACTTGACGAGGGTAACGTGTGGGAAGCGGCGATGTTTGCCGGTAAATATAAGTTGTCTCAGCTAATTGCCTTTGTTGATAGAAATAATATTCAGATTGATGGCAATACTGAGGATGTCATGCCTCTCGGCGATTTGCGCGGTAAATGGGAAACTTTTGGTTGGCATGTGATTGAAATTGACGGTAATAACATTAAGAGTATTATTGATGCAGTCAACTTGGCTAAAGCAATTACTAATCGACCGACTATGATTATAGCTAACACCATTCCT
>PHDR01000067.1 GCA_002841035.1 Bacteroidetes bacterium HGW-Bacteroidetes-12
TATTGAAAAGTTTAAAAAGGGTAGAACGAAACTACACCTAATTACCTTTTTATTAACCATTTCAATTATCCACTTTTTTATAAGCAAAGATAATCTGTTTTACAAGTTGATGTCTCATTACATCTTTTTCATCAAATTTCACAAAACTTATTCCCTCCACACCATTAAGTACTTTAAGTGCTTGAACCAATCCTGATGGCTGATTTTTGGGTAAATCAACTTGTGTTGGGTCTCCGTTAATTACAAATTTTGCAGATTTGCCCATTCGAGTTAAAAACATTTTAAACTGGCTTTGGGTGGCATTTTGTGCTTCATCTAAAATAACAAAAGCTTTATCTAATGTTCTTCCACGCATAAAAGCAAGAGGGGCTATTTGAATAATACCATTCTCCATCATCTCATTTAGCTTTTCTGCTGGAATCATATCACGTAAGGCGTCATATAGTGGTTGTAAATAAGGATCTAATTTTTCTTTTAAGTCACCTGGTAAAAAACCTAAATTCTCGCCTGCTTCAACGGCTGGTCGTGTTAAAATAATACGTCTAACTTCCTTGTTTTTCAATGCTCTAACTGCTAATGCTACTGCTGTATATGACTTTCCTGTGCCAGCTGGTCCGTAAGCAAACACCATGTCGTTTTTATCAATTTCCTCCACAAATTTTCGTTGTGTGGCTGTTGTTGCTTTAACTATTAATCCTCCGTTGCCATAAACTAATACATCAGCGTTGTTTTTTAATGTTTCACTTTCTTCGGGCGTTCCATCTTCTGCCATTAAACGCTCTATATTGTTTTCTGTTAATTGCTTATATTTAATTATATGAGCAATTAAAAGTGCAACTTTCTGGTTAAAAATAGAAAGCTCTTTTTCATCTCCTATTGCCTTTAAGATAGTTCCCCTTGCAACTACTTTAATGCGAGGAAAATATTTTTTTATAGCAATTAGTTTGTTCTCATTTACTCCATATAAATCCATCGGATTTACTTCGGAAATATCTATATTAATTTCACTCAATTATATCTGTTTTAATTTTAACTTTGTTGCCAATTGTTTTTTGTAAAAATCATTAATAAAATTTATTTTATTGGTCTTTACTACAACATTTTATTAACTTTCATCATTTCAATTGTTGAAAAGAAATTATGGCTATTATTACGCTCACAACAGATTTAGGATTAAAAGACAGCTATGTGGGGTCTATTAAAGGAGCTATTTTAAAAGAATTACCTTCTGTTTCAATTGTGGATATATCACACGATGTTAAAAAATTTGACATTACTGAAGCAGCATTTGTTTTAAAAACTGCATTTCTTGATTTTCCTGAAGGTTCTATACACATTATTGGCGTAAAAACTGAAGTAACACTAAAAACTCCACATGTTGTTGTGTTATTTAAAAATCATTATTTTATTGGAACTGATAATGGTATATTTTCTCTAATTTTTGATATTTTACCTGAAAAAGTAGTTGAATTGTCTATTTCTCAAGATACAGACATACTTACCTTTCCAACAAAAGATGTTTTTGTAAAAGCAGCTTGTCATATTGCCCGAGGAGGTTCTATGGAGGTTATTGGAAAACCTGTTAGTTCATTAAGAAAATCAGAAGTGCTTCGTTCATTTTCTGAAGGTTCTAATATATTGAAAGGGTTTGTTGCTTATATCGATTCTTACGAAAACATCATTACCAATATATCTAAACAACAATTTTATGACTTTGGAAAAGGCAGAAATTTTACTATTTTCTTTAGAAGAGCTGAATACAGTATTAGCACCATTTCTAAAAGCTACAATGATGTTCCTTTAGGAGAGCGTTTAGCTATTTTTAGTGCTTCTGGTTTTCTTGAAATAGCCATGAATAGTGCAAATGCAAGTGGTATTTTTGGTATTCACATTAGGGATGTTATACGAATTGAATTTTATGATTAGAATAGTAAAAATGACTTTTGACCCTCTAAAAACAGAAGAGTTCCTCTCTATTTTTAATGAAGTTAAACACCATATCAGAAACTTTGATGGTGTTGAGCACTTATCCTTATTACGAGACACCAAAAATCCAAACATTTTCTTTACATACAGTCATTGGAAAAGTGAACAGCACCTTGAAAACTATAGAAATTCAGAACTTTTCAAAACAGTTTGGGCAAAAACAAAAACTCTTTTCATATCCAAACCAGATGCATGGAGTGTCGAAACAACTATTAAACTTGATTAATCCATGAGTCTATTACGCAACCAAATTTTCCTCAAACTTCAAGCTCAAACCAATGAGAACCCTTATTTGATTGATGTTGAAAAAGCAGAAGGTATTTATATTTGGGATAAATCGGGCAAAAAGTATATGGACATGATTGCTGGTGTTGCTGTAAACAACATCGGACACAGACACCCATCGGTAATTGACGCTATTCAAAAGCAACTCGACAAACATTTGCACGTGATGGTTTATGGCGAATATTTGCAAGATGCTCAACTCAATTTGGCTAAAAATTTGGCATCAATTTTACCTGATTCTCTTCAGTGTTCTTACATTGTAAATTCAGGAACAGAAGCCAATGAAGGTGCTATAAAGTTAGCCAAAAGATTCACTGGAAGAAAACAATTGATTGCTTGTAATTTTTCTTACCACGGAAGTACACATGGTTCATTAAGCGTTACAGGAAATGATGTGAAAAAAGCTGCTTTTCTACCTTTATTACCAGATGTAACTTTTATTGAATTTAATAATATTGATTCGCTCAAAATTATTACAGAACAGGCTGCTTGTGTAATTATTGAAACCATACAAGGCGATGCTGGATTAATAAAACCTACACAGAAATTTATTGCTGCTTTAAGAGAAAAATGCTCTCAAACTGGTACCCTACTTATTTTTGATGAAGTACAAGTAGGCATGGGAAGAACAGGAAAAATGTTTGCTTTTGAGCATTATGGAGTTGTTCCTGATATACTAACCTTAGGCAAAGCTCTTGGTGGTGGAATGCCAATTGGTGCTTTTATTTCTTCTTATGAAATGATGCACACACTTACTAAAAATCCTGTGTTGGGACATATCACCACTTTTGGAGGTCACCCAGTTATTGCGGCAGCGGCAAATGCGTGCATTGAGGTATTAAAAACTACCGATTGGATAGCAAAAACAGAAGAAAAAGGACAGTTCTTAGAAAATCTTTTAAAGCAACATCATTCCATAAAAGAAATAAGAAGAGCAGGGTTGTTTTTCGCTATTGAAATGGGTTCTTTTGAAATAGTGAAAAAAGTAGTTGAAGGTTGTTTAGAAAAAGGATTGATCGGTTTCTGGTTTCTATCCACTCCAACTGCATTCAGACTTTCTCCACCACTTTGCATTACACATGAAGAATTAAAAACAGCAGCAGAAATTATTTTAAAGGTAATGGAGAAAATAAATTTAACTGATTAGTTTATAAAGAATCGAGAAGTAATAATTAAAAAGTAATACTGAAACAAGAATTAAGAAAACAGTTACCGAAAGGGCTATTAAATTATTTTGTTTTCTTTTTTTATTTTGTAAAATCATATTACTTTTAATATGAGCTAACTCTTGTGGCGTTGCTTTTCTTAATTCAATACCCCTACCTCTTGAAGTAGGAACATCTTTCCGCTCAAAATAGTTTTTTCTTTTTGCTCTAGCATTGTTTTTAATGGATGCTATCATTGCCGCTACATGTCCACCAAAACTCATAAGGAAATATTTTTATTTTCCTTCTCCTACGCAATCAAGAATAAAGTGTTTCCTTTTGTTGACTCACTTTTTCACTTTCCAAGTATTCATCATAGGTCATTTCTTTGTCAATACAACCATTAGGTGTTAATTCCACAATTCTATTGGCAATGGTTTGCACAAACTCATGATCATGAGATGTAAACAAAATAGTTCCTTTAAAATCTATCAATGAATTATTCAACGTAGTAATAGCCTCCAAATCTAAGTGGTTGGTTGGTTCGTCTAATAACAACAAATTTCCTTCTGCCAACATCATTTTAGAAAGCATACAACGTACTTTTTCTCCTCCCGAAAGTACATTCGATTTTTTAAATACTTCTTCACCAGAAAACAACATTTTACCTAAAAACCCACGAATGTAAACTTCATCTTTTTCTTCAGAATATTGTCGTAGCCAATCAATAAGGTTATCACTTCCATTAAAAAAATGGGTGTTTTCATTTGGTAAATAAGCTGTAGAAATGGTTTGTCCATAGCTAAAAGTTCCTGTGTCAGGTTTTTGATTTCCTTCTAAAATCTCAAAAAGAGCAGTTGTTGCCATACTGTTTTTGCTGATAAAAGCAATTTTATCCCCTTTCCTAACATTTAAGTTTAAATTTTTGAATAAGCCATTTTTAGAAATATTCTCTATATGTAAAATTTGGTCTCCAGCTTCTCGTTGTTGATTAAATATAATAGCTGGGTATCTTCTTGAGGAAGGTTTTATGTCTTCAAAATTAATCTTTTCCAACATTTTTTTTCTACCAGTTGCTTGTTTCGATTTAGAAGCGTTGGCACTAAAACGAGCAATAAATTCTTGCAATTCTTTTTTCTTTTCTTCTGCTTTTTTGTTCGTAGATTGCTTTTGACGAAGAGCCAATTGACTTGCTTGATACCAAAAAGTATAGTTTCCACTGTAAATATTAATTTTACTAAAATCAATATCAACAATTTGCGTACAAACTGTATCCAAAAAGTGCCTATCGTGAGAAACTACAATTACCGTGTTTTTAAATTCCAATAAAAAATCTTCTAACCAATTGATAGTATGTATATCCAAATCATTGGTTGGCTCATCTAAAATCAACACATCAGGATTTCCAAAAACTGCTTGAACTAATAAGACACGTACTTTTTCATTACCACTCAATTCGCCAACAGTTAAATAATGTTTTTCTTCGGTTATTCCCAACGCACTCAGCATAGATGCCGCATCAGCTTCAGCATTCCAACCATCCATTTCAGCAAATTCAGCTTCCAATTCTGATGCTTTAATTCCGTCTGCATCAGAAAAATCGGGTTTCGCATAAAGAGCATCTTTCTCCAGCATCACTTTCCACAATTTTTCATGCCCCATCAACACTGCATGCAAAACCTGCGTGTCATTATATTTAGAATGATCTTGACTCAACACAGCCATCCGTTTGCCTTTGTCCAATGAAATTGTACCTGAATTGGGAGTTATTTCTCCTGATAAAATCTTTAAAAAAGTTGATTTTCCTGCTCCATTTGCACCAATCACACCATAGCAATTGCCTTCTGTAAATTTAATATTTACCTCATCAAAGAGAATTCTTTTTCCGTATTGCAAGGAAACATTTTGTACTGTAATCATTGGTTATTTTTTTTGTAAGGTGGCAAAGTTAGTGAAAATAAGTGATAATAGGTAGGTGTTAATTATTTTCCCGCAGAACCTCCAACTTCCAACCCCTAACCTCTAATGTTTTTTTCGCAGATTTCGCTGGTTACCGCAGAATCTCTAATTTCTATTCTCTATCCTCTATCTTCTATCCTCTAATATTTTTCCCGCAGATTTCGCTGATTACAGCAGAATCTCGAATTTCTGCTTATCTTTGCAACGCAAATCGTTCTATCGCTGTCCCGATAAATCGGGAGAGAGGAAAGTCCGGGCAGCAAAGTGCATCCTACCTAGTGAAAGCTAGGGTATTGTTTTAGGAATGAAACAATAACAGCAAGTGCCACAGAAAATAAACTACCTTAATGTATTGAGGAAAAGGTGAAAAAGTGAGGTAAGAGCTCACTGGTTATAAAAGTAATTTTATAAATAGGTAAACCTTAGGAGCTGAAAAATCAAATAAACCAAGGCTTGAGGGTTGCACGCCTAATCTTGGAGGGTAGATTGTTAGTGCGTGGAGGCAACTCCCCGCCTAGATAAATGATAGAAACCTCAACCAATGTATTGGTTAAAGGGACAGAACTTGGCTTATAGATTTGCATTTTTATTACAAAAAAAAGGTTGCTTATTATTTTAGCAACCTTTTTTTGTAATCAATAATCAATACTAACTATTAACTAGACGTATAGAATATAGCTATTAAGACACTATATTTTTAACTAAAAACCAGTTAATTCTTTTGTTTTACGATATATTTCCTTCAGGTTAATAGTTAATTAGAACTTCCTGTTAAGTTTATCGTTAATTCAATATCATCAGAAAGAACCATATCATTCATTGTGTTTTTATACTTAACACCATATTTCTGACGATCAAATGTTAATTTCCCAGTTGCAGTAACTGTTCCATTGTCTTCAGAAACTACAACATTTTGAACAGTTTCTTCATTGGTAACTCCTTTAATTGTTAGTTCTCCAACAACTGTTGAACCATTTACTGATTTTACAGTAAAAGTTGCTAACGGATGCGTTTCAACTCCAAAAAAATCATCTGCTTTTAAGTGTTCTACTAATTTTTCTCTAGGAGCCATTTTGTAAAGTGCATCATCATCAGTAGTAATAATGGTTGTTAAATCAATAGTAAAGTCACCTCCAGAAACAACTCCATTGGTTACTTCGATTGTTCCTTGACTAACATTTACATCTCCTTCGTGTGCATAAACACCTACCATACTTCCTTTCCATGCTACTTTAGATGTTTCAGTGTTTACTGAATAGGAAACAGGGGCTGCTTCTTCCACTTGGGTTTCATCAGTTAATGTTTCGGCTGTTTCTGTTGATTCATTTGCACAGGCAAAAAATGCCATTGTAATTGCGGTTAAAATTGAAAGTTGTTTGATTTTCATAATTTTTTATTTTTAGTTAGGTTAATAAAATATTTATGCAAAAATATGTATATACATTTAATGTTGCAACATTTTTTTTGTTTTTTTTATGAAGTAAAAAAAAATCCTTATTTTATCTGTTAAATTATTTTTTAACACCCAAAATTTCTTTACTTTCGTGGCTCATATTCTCAATTTTAATTATCTAAAAACAAACATTATGAAAGTAACAATAGTAGGTGCAGGAGCCGTTGGAGCAAGCTGTGCTGAGTACATTGCCATTAAAAATTTCGCTTCAGAAATAGTTTTGGTTGACATTAAAGAAGGATTTGCGGAAGGCAAAGCAATGGATTTGATGCAAACTGCTTCATTAAATGGTTTTGATTCCAAAATTATAGGAAGCACAAATGATTACAGTAAATCTGCAGGAAGCAATGTTGCTGTTATCACAAGTGGTATTCCTCGTAAACCAGGAATGACAAGAGAAGAATTAATTGGGATTAATGCAGGAATTGTTAAAACAGTTACTGAAAATCTATTGAAATACTCTCCAAATGTTATTCTTATTGTTGTTAGTAATCCAATGGATACTATGACTTATTTGGTTCATAAAACCACTAAAATTGATAAAACAAAAATTATTGGAATGGGTGGTGCATTAGACAGTGCTCGTTTTAAATATAGATTAGCGGAAGCATTAGATTGCCCTGCTTCCGATGTTGATGGAATAGTAATTGGTGGACACAGCGACACAGGAATGGTTCCTTTAATTGAAAAAGCTGTTAGAAATAGTGTTCCTGTTTCTCAATTTTTGTCAGCCGATAGAATGGCTAAAATAGTGGAAGATACTAAAGTTGGTGGAGCAACATTAACTGGTTTATTAGGTACTTCTGCTTGGTATGCTCCAGGCGCAGCTGTTTCTGAAATGGTTAAATCAATTGCTTTAGATTCTAAAAAAATATTTCCATGTTCTGCTTTATTAGATGGTGAATACGGATTAAACGATTTAGCAATTGGTGTTCCTTGTGTGTTGGGTAAAAACGGAATTGAAAAAATTGTTGAAATCAATTTATCTGATAGCGAAAAAGCTAAATTAATTGAAAGTGCTGAAGGGGTTAAAAAAACTAACGCTGATCTTAACAGCGTTTTAGCTTAATTAGAGTTTGTCTTTAAAGTCCAGCCTCTTGACTAAAAAGGCAGACACTAATTCATTCTTCTTTAACTTTTCAAACCTGTCATCCGCCTCAGGCGGATGACAGGTTTTTTTCTAAAATAAATACTTTATGACAACAAAACTTTCTTTTGAAATTTTACCTATTGAAAATGATGGCTTTCACTTGCAATTAAAAGTTAGAATTAATGGCTCAGAAGCTAATTTAATTTTAGATACAGGGGCTTCTCGGAGTGTTTTTGATGAAACCAGAATTACGCTGTTTACAAAAAACAATCATGTTGAAGATAATGAGCGATTATCTACTGGATTAGGAACAAACACTATGACCAGCAAAAATGTTATTTTAGAAAAACTTGAACTCAACGAACTAATTATTGAAAACTATGAAGCTACCATTTTAGATTTAACCCATGTAAATGAATCTTATGAAAAATTGGAGCTGGAATTAATTGATGGTGTTTTAGGCAGTGACATTTTAGTGGAATACAATGCAATAATAGATTATGGTAAGAAAGAGTTGGTTTTTTCTTCTAAAACTGAAAATAAATAAACGTCTGCAATTCTGAGGACATCGATTGGTAAATACCAAAAACAGCAAATGCACTGATTCCTATTTTGGCAACTAAGGGCAAAGCAATAAATTTTTCCTGATACCAATTTTTGATTTTTGTTGGAAGTACATGAATAATATAACCAACAGCCATCACACTAAATACCATGGCATAAGAAGATGTGATGGATGGAATTAAATCGAAACTAAAATTATTGGTAATTTGACTCAATATTTGCCCTGTAGATTCCATACTTTCTCCTCTAAACCATATTCTAGTAAAGGTAATAAAATTGAACGTAATCAGTACTTTTAATGCCAGCACAAAAAAATTATTAAACTTCTCGTAAGGGCTTATTTTTCTCCAAAGTTTGTACACCATTAAACCCAAGCCATTAAGTCCTCCCCAAATAACAAATTGCCAACTTGCTCCATGCCACAAACCACCTAATAACATTGTAATTAACAAATTTACATTGGTGGTTAACCATGTTCTAAAAACTTTTATCCAAATGGCTAAGAAAGTAATCAACAATGCCGCCCAAATAAATCCATATAACACTATCATTTTTCCTGATAAAAGGATAACAAAAAGAGAGATGACACCTAGGGCAATCCAAGTTCCCAACGTGCCTTTTTTATTTCCACCCAGCGGAATATAGAGGTAATCTTTAAGCCATGAAGACAAACTCATGTGCCAACGCTTCCAAAATTCACCCACGTTTTTGGCTTTGTAAGGCGAATTAAAATTAGTTGGCAACGTAAATCCCATCAACAATGCAACACCAATGGCAATATCTGTATATCCCGAAAAATCGGCATAAACTTGCAACGAATAGCCATACAGTGCCATAAGGTTTTCATATCCGGTAAACATCATTGGGTTGTGGAACACACGATCAATAAAATTAACAGCAATGTAATCGCCAATTACTATTTTTTTAGTCAATCCTTTTAATATCCAAAAAAGAGCTAACCCAAACTCATGTTGGGTAAGGCTGTATGGCTTATAGAGTTGAGGAATAAATTCGGATGCACGCACAATTGGTCCTGCAACTAATTGAGGAAAAAACGAAACATAAAATCCAAAATCTAATAGATTATTTACTGGTTTAATTTGCTCTCGGTAAACATCTACCGAATAGCTAATGGTTTGGAAGGTAAAAAAAGATATTCCAACAGGTAATAAAATTTGATTTACGGAATAAACAGTACCAACAGTTTCGTTGGCAAACTGAGCAAAATGATTGAATACTTGGTAATTGGTTTGAAATAAATCATTGTAAGCATCGGTGAAGAAATAAGCATACTTAAAATAGCACAACACAAAAAGATTGATAACTACGCTTGATGCAACTAATAATTGCTTGGCTAATTTTTTCTTTGATGAATAAATTAATTTTCCAATAATATAATCGGAAACTGTAGAAAAAATTAAAATGGTAATGAATAAACCGCTCGTTTTGTAATAAAAAAACAAACTAACAAAAAACAAAAATGCATTTCGTAATCCTCGTTTTTTATGAATAATGGAGTAAATAGCTAAAACAACAGCAAAAAATCCCCAAAAGAAAAAACCAGTAAAAATCATTGGTTCACCTTCATTGTAGGC
>PHDR01000068.1 GCA_002841035.1 Bacteroidetes bacterium HGW-Bacteroidetes-12
AAAATCCAAATAAACAAAGTATAATTGAAACAATTAACAATCTAGCGTTAATACTATTTCTTTTAGTATTATTTAGAAAATAAGCACTATAAATCTTAATTTTGGAGAACAAAAAGCATTAAGATGAAATTATTAAAACGAGTCCTATTAGGTGTAGTTATTATTTTAGGAACAGCTTCTCTATTAGCAGTTGTAACAGGAAATCAACACCTGTTTAAGGCGGTTTCCACAACTTATTTGGTTGGAAAAACAGGCCCAAGCATTGATGAATATGCAATTTTTGAAAACAGAACTGTTGCCGCAGGAGAATATCAACCATGGAAAATCAGTAGTAACTACAATAAAACCGAAAACAAGGAATTATTAAAATACATTGAACATTATAATCCTTCCGCTTTTTTAGTAGTAAAACAAAATGAAATTGTATATGAAAAATATTGGGACAAGTATGATGAAAACTCCTTAACCAATTCTTTTTCTGTTGCAAAAACTTTCACCGCATTGCTTATTGGAATTGCCATTGATGAAGGAAAAATTAATAGTGTTGATGATGCTGTTGGCGATTATTTGCCTGAATACAAAGACCACCCTGAACTAAAAATAAAACACCTACTTACCATGAGTTCAGGAATAAATTTTGACGAAAGCTATCAAAGTCCCTTCGGACACATGGCAAAAGCCTATTATGGAACAGACCTAAAAAAATTAAATGAAAATTATGAATTAACGGAAGCACCTGGCAAAACTTGGCGATACTTAGGAGGAAATACGTTAATACTATCTTTTATTTTAGAAAAAGCAACAGGCACAACCATTTCAGATTATATGAGCGAAAAGGTTTGGAAGCCAATAGGTGCTAAAAACAATGCATTATGGAACTTAGACCACAAAGACGGAAGAGAAAAAGCCTACTGTTGTTTTTATTCCAATGCTCAGGATTTTGCCCGAATTGGTCAGTTGTTTTTAAATAAAGGCAAATGGAACGGACAAACCATTGTTACCGAAAAATATATTAATGATGCCACAACACTTACCTATCAATTAAAAGATGTAGATGGAAAAGTAGTTGATTTCTACGGCTATCAACTTTGGGCTGCCTATTACAAAAACATGAATGTATTTTATGCTCGTGGCATAAAAGGACAATATATTATTTTTATTCCTGAAAAACAATTGGTTATTGTTCGTTTAGGTCATGAAAGAGGGGAAAATTTACCCAACTATCACCCTCAAGAATTTTTTACATACATCGATTTTGCTCTTGAACAATAATCAAAAAAATAATTTAAGATGCAAAAAATAATAATTACAGATCTAGGATTAATAGATTACAAAAAAGCTTGGGATTTTCAAGAGCAACTTTTCAAGGAAACCATCGATATTAAAATTCAAAACAGAAAAGACAACACGAATATTGCTACTGAAAATCATTTAATCTTTTGCGAACATCCGCACGTTTATACACTTGGAAAAAGTGGAAACGAAGCTCATCTGCTACTTTCGGAAGCCATGCTAAAACAAAAAGGTGCTACTTATTACAAAATTAATCGTGGTGGCGATATTACCTATCATGGTCCTGGACAAATTGTTGGCTACCCTATTTTAGATTTAGATAATTTTTTTACAGATATCCACAAATACCTGCGTTTTTTAGAAGAAATAATTATTAGAACTTTAGCAGAATACGGTATTGAAGCAGGAAGATATGAAGGCTACACAGGTGTTTGGTTAGATGCTGACAACCCAAGAAAAGCACGAAAAATTTGTGCTATGGGCGTTCGTTGCAGCAGATGGGTTACCATGCACGGTTTTGCTTTTAATGTTAATGCTGATTTGTCTTATTTTGGGAATATTATTCCTTGTGGAATTGATGATAAACAAGTTACTTCCTTACAAAAAGAATTAGGCAGAGAAGTAAACATGGAAGAAGTAAAAGAAAAACTAAAAAAACACTTCGTAGCACTTTTTGAAGCGGAAATTATTCAATAAATCAAGAAGTTTGGTACACTCTATTCAACCAGCAATTTATCTATAAAATCAGCAACACTTTCTGTATAGCGTTTGTAATAACTTCCTGTTCCTGGTCCATAAAACCCTGTTCTTATTTTACGAACATTTCCTTTTTTATCTATAAAAATAGTAGTTGGATAAGACATAATATGGTTAAGCATAGGCAACGCTTTTCCTGCTTCAATTTTGCTTGCTTTTCCAGCCAATAAAAATTCATATTCGGAATGGAAATGCTTTTTTAGCTTTTTAATATTCTTCTTTGCAACATCAATATCATCCGTTCTATCAAAAGATAAAGCAATAATTTCTAGCCCATCTTTCTTTTTTTTGGAATACAAATCAGTTAAAAATGCTGTTTCATCCTTACAATTGGGACACCATGGACCCATAACATTAACAATAACTACTTTTCCTTTAAATTTTTCATCGGAGAGAGAAACTAACTCATCATCTGTATTTTTAAAAGCAAATTCAATTTTATCATATCCGTCATTTAAAAAAGTGAGCGAATCAGGATTGGTCAACTCAAATTTATCATCACGAATAGCTACCCATGGTTCTTCCCAATGAGAACCAGACCAAAAAGAACCAATTAAAGAATCATTTTTTAAAATAGCTTTAAACAGAAATGCATGAGAGCCATCAAAACAGGAAAGAAAAACCTGATTACCATAAACATTGCCCTCTAAAAAACGATAATCCCCCGTTTCGGTAATAAATGTTCCTGATATATATTCACCTTGCTGCTCAAACAACCCAATGGCAGGATAATAATTTTCTTTATTTTGAGGACTAAAGTCAACTTTCCATTTTCCTGTAACGTCAATTATTTCTTTTGAAAGTAAATTTTCAGGCTTTTTAAAACGATTTTGATCTCCGTGTTCGGCTTCAAAACTAATTTTATATTCTTGGTTGTCTTTAAACCAAAATCCTTTCATTTTTGAGGAGCTAATTATTTCAAATTCATACCACGAATTAAAAACTGGATCATCAAATTTTAAACGATTATTTTCAATAGCTACGTTTTCTATTTTAATTTTTTCAGACGCATTGGCAAATTCAATAGTATATAAACTATCTTTTTTAGTTAATAAAAACCTAACAGGTAGTGTTTCTTCAGCAGTAAGTTGAAAGGTCATTAACCAATCTCCATCAACTAAATTTATTGTTTTTTGATTGATTTCAGAGGTTTTCTCATGGTCTGTACACCCAAATATTCCAACCAAAATAATAGTCATCCATTTTATTTTCATAAAAACGAAATTAGATAAAAAAAATAATTAATTACTTTTTTTTAAGCAAGTTTAATGCAAGTTTAACATATCCAATTATTTCATTTCTAAAAGACTGTTGTTTATGTTGCTGTAGAAATAAAAGTTACAACTATATTTTCTAATTCTTTCTTCTTGTTTGGCTCTCATAATTTCCAACTTTAAATGTAACTTTGCTAAAAACAATTCATTACACTTACAAAACTACAATGTCAAATAAACACAAAAAAAACCATTCTGCGGGAAATTTTAAAACAGACCTTCTTCAGCAAATTATAACCATTTTCGATAAGAACCCAACACAATCGTTCAATTATAAAAAAATTAGTAATGCACTCGGACTGAAAGATTTTTCTAACCGAAAATTGGTTGGAATTATTTTAGAAGAACTTGCCGATCAAGAAAAACTTTTTGAGCATCAAAGAGGTTCTTACAAACGAAAATCATCCTCAAATTTTATTGAAGGAAAAGTTGATATGACGCAACGTGGGGCAGCTTATGTTATAGTTGAAGATGCGGATACTGATATTTATATTCATCCTAAAAACACTAAAAATGCACTGCATGGTGATATTGTAAAAGTGAATGTTATTTCAAACAAAGGCAGCAATAAAATTGAAGGAGAAATTGTTGAAGTACTAAAAAGAGCCAAAACTAATTTTGTGGGCATCATACAAAAATCTCAAAATTTTGCTTTTTTGGCTGTGGATGATTTGCGAATGCCTGTAGATATTTTTATTGCCAATGAAAACCTAAAAGGAGCTAAAGATGGCGACAAAGCAGTTGCTCGAATTACCGAATGGCCCGATAATAAAAAAAATCCTTATGGTGTTGTGGTTGATGTGTTGGGAAGACCTGGTGAAAACAATACCGAAATGCATGCTATTTTAGCAGAATATGGTTTGCCTTATGTTTTTCCTCCAAAAGTTGAAAGCGAAGCCAAAAACTTACCCATTGAAATTTCCGCTCAAGAAATTAAAAAACGTAGAGATTTTAGAGCTGTAACCACATTTACCATTGACCCAGCCGATGCAAAAGACTTTGACGATGCACTTTCAATAAAAAAATTAGAAAATGGAAACTGGGAAATCGGAATACACATTGCCGATGTTTCGCATTACATTCAAAAAGATAGTATTTTAGACAAAGAAGCCTATCAACGAGCCACCTCCATTTATTTGGTTGACAGGGTAGTTCCCATGCTTCCCGAAATGCTTTCCAATGGTGTTTGTTCTCTCCGACCTCAAGAAACAAAATTGTGTTTTTCTGCTGTTTTTGAACTCAATGAAGATGCAAAAGTATTGAATGAATGGTTTGGACGAACCGTAATTTTTTCGGATAGAAGATTTACCTACGAAGAAGCCCAAGAACGAATAGAAAGCAAACAAGGTGATTTTGCTAATGAGTTATTAATACTTGATGGATTGGCAAAAAAACTCCGCAAAGAACGCTTTAAACAAGGAGCAATTTCTTTTGATAGGCTCGAAGTGAAATTTAATATTGATGAAAACGGCAAGCCTTTAGGTGTTTTCTTTAAAGAAAGTAAAGACGCCAACAAACTCATAGAAGAATTCATGTTGCTTGCCAATAAAAAAGTAGCTGAATTTGTCGGGAAACCTGAAAATAAAAAAGAAACCCCAAAAACATTTGTCTATCGAATTCATGATGAACCTAACCAAGAAAAACTGTTAACACTTTCTTCTTTTGTGAAAAAGTTTGGCTATAGCCTAGCAACTGGAGGCAAAGAAGTAGCATCTTCCATCAATAATCTATTAGAGGAAGTGAAAGGAAAAGCCGAAGAAAATATGATAGAACAATTAACCATAAGAACCATGGCAAAAGCCATTTATTCTACCAAAAATATTGGGCATTATGGATTGAGTTTTTCACACTATTCTCATTTTACCTCTCCTATTCGTAGGTATCCTGATGTGATGGTACACCGGTTATTGCAACATTATTTGGATGGAGGAAGTTCTGTAAGTCAAACCGAATTGGAAGCACAATGCAAACATTCATCCGACATGGAGCAACTTGCTAGTGAAGCAGAACGAAAATCTATTAAATACAAACAAGTAGAATTTTTAGAAGATAAAATAGGTCAAATTTTCGCTGGTATAATTTCTGGTGTGAGCGAATGGGGAATTTATGTAGAAATTATTGAAAATATGTGTGAAGGCATGGTTAGGTTACAAGATATTGATGGAGATTTTTATACCTTCGACAAAGAAAATTATTGTGCAAGAGGAAGAAAAACAGGGCAAGAATACAAAATGGGCGATGAAGTGATGATAAAAGTGAAACGTGCCGATCTTATTAAGAAACAATTGGATTTTGAGTTGGTAGAATAGAGTACTTAGAAGTACTTAGAAGTGCCTTGAATATATAGAAGCTTAAGTTTGATTTTAAACACTTCACAAAACAAGAACCAAGAATTTTGATTAACTTTGTCGGCAAGAATATAAGTTACAAATGATAAACTGGTTCATAAATCATAAAATTTCTTTTTTAGTAGCATTTTTAGGCTCCCTCATCGGGTTTGCTTATTGGTATTTTATTGGTTGTGAAAGTGGTTCGTGTGCAATTACTTCAGTTTGGTATAGAACAGCTGGTTATGGAGCTATTTTAGGTTGGTTTGCTGGTGATATTATTACAGATAAGTTTGTTAAAAAAGAAAAAAAAGATGACAACATTTAACGAAATCATACAAGCTAACACGCCAGTTTTAGTTGATTTTTATGCAACTTGGTGTGAGCCTTGCAAAGCAATGTCGCCAATAATAGATGATGTTGCTAAGCAAGTTCAAGGCAAAGCAAGAGTATTAAAAATAGATGTAGATAAAAACCCAACGGCCGCGGCATCTTATCAAGTAAAAGGCGTTCCAACGCTAATTTTATTTAAAAATGGAAAGCAACTTTGGAAACAATCAGGAGTTGTTGATGCACAAAAATTGATTCAAATTATTAACCAAAACTTATAAAAATGAAAAACACAACTTTATTACTTACCCTAATCACAACATTTTTTATAACAGCTTGTGGTAACAGTCAAAACAATGCGACTAAAATTAAAAAAGAAACAACAATAGAAGTTGTTGATGCACAAAAATTCAATGAATTAATTACTCAAGGAGGAACAATATTAGATGTGAGAACTCCAGAAGAATGGGCTCAAGGAATCATTAAAGGTGCTGTAAAAATGAATTTTTATGATGCCGATTTTTCAAAACAAATAGAAACATTAGACAAAACACAACCTATTTATGTCTATTGCAAAGCTGGTGGAAGAAGCGGAAAAACAGCAAAACAGCTAGAAAAATTAGGCTTCACTAAAGTTTATGACTTAGATGGTGGCATTGGTGCTTGGGATGAAGCTGGTTACAAAAAAGTAAAATAATAACTTCATACAACCATATCTTAGATGAATTCGTTACTAAAACAATTAAAGTAGATTGCCTCATTATTTATGAATTCATACTTGAAAAATATTGCTCTACTTTTTTTACTTTCATATACGAATTGGAGTATCGCTCAACAACTTAATTTACCATTAAACCGAGAATTTAATTTAGTAAATCAAAAAGCATTTAATAATTATAATGCTTATGTGCATACTGCCTTTCAGCCAATGCTGCAATCGCAAATGGATACCAATTTAATTGAATCGCTTTCTGCATCCGAAAAAAATGATTTTCTTATTAATGTGAATAGAACACATATAAAAAATCGTTCGTGGGTTGCCCGAAAGCTGTTTTATGAAAACTTTATCCAGATAGATACAGGCAAATTTTACCTTACCATAGACCCATTACTAAATTTGGAGTTAGGAGAAGACTTGGATGATAACAGACCAGAAAAACCAACACTATTTGTAAATACTAGAGGAATTATCGCTAAAGGACACATTGGTGAAAAATTCTCATTTCAAACAGCAGTTTATGAAAACCAAGCTAACTTACCTCAATATTTGGTAGATTATGTAAACACAAACAATGTTGTTCCTGGACAAGGTAGAGTGAAAAAATTTAAAGATAATGGTTTTGATTACAACACAGCTATTTCTTACATTTCTTATTCACCAAATAAACGCCTAAATTTTCAGTTAGGTAACGATAAACAGTTTATTGGTGATGGATATCGTTCGTTATTACTCTCCGATTTTGCTTATAACTATCCTTATTACAAAGCAGTTGTGCTATTTGGAAAGAAAAATCAATTTCAATATACAAAATTAAATGCTGGACTTTCTAACTTAGTTAGAAGAACCGATATTTCAACACCCGAAGCACTTTTTACACGAAAAAGTATGTCGGTGCATTATTTGAATTGGATAGCTACAAAATGGCTGCATTTAGGAGTTTTTGAATCTACCATTTGGCAAACTGAAAGCCAATCAGGAACAAAACCTTATAACTTCATGCAACTTAATCCAATTCTGTTTTTAAATACGTTAAACGCTGGTTTTGATGGTAATGACAATTCACAATTGGGCATCAACACAAAAATTAAATTTCCATTTAAAACCATTATTTATGGGCAATTGATGTATGATGGAAACGAAATAAATACAAAATATGGATATCAAGCAGGAATTAAGTATTTTGGAATTAGTGGGTTAACACTTCAAGCTGAATTCAACAAAGTTGAACCTTATACTTTTAGCTCAGAGCTTCCTCTACAAAACTATTCGCATTTTAACGAACCGTTGGCACATCCTTTAGGAGCTAATTTTACTGAAATTGTTGGAATTGTTAATTATAAATACAAACGCATATTTACGCAAGCAAAAGCAACTGTAGCTCAAACAACTTCAACTGGCAGTAATATTTTTCTAAACCATTATATCTCCACCAATGGAATTACCCCAATTATAGAAACAGATATTATTAACCTACAATTTCATATTGGGGTGTTGGTAAATCCAAAAAATAACATGAGTATTATGTTAGGTGTTAATAACAGAAAGGTTACCTCAAACAATGTTGATTTTAATACTAATTATATTTATTTTGCATTTAGAACTTCTTTGCGAAATCTATATACAGACTTTTAAAAAATGTTAGAAATAGCTTTACCAATAATAACTTCCTTTTTGATTGTGTTACTTTCAACACCTTCATTCATTACCATTGCTCGGCTTAAGCATTTGTTTGACGACCCAAAAGAAAAACGAAAAATACACACCCAAAAAGTCCCTCTAATGGGAGGAATGATGATTTTTGCAGGAATCTTATTCTCGTTTTTATTGTGGCTTCCAATTAATGAAATGGGAGTTATCAAATACCTTGTTCCTTCCATGTTAATCATGTTTTTTGTGGGAATGAAAGATGATATTATTGGAACCGTTCCAATAAAAAAATTGGCTGCTCAACTTTTTGTTGCTTTCATTATGGTTTTTATGGCAAATGTAAAACTAACAAGCTTACACGGCTTGTTTGGCATAAGAGAAATACCTGAATACGTTGGTATTATGCTTTCTTTATTCACTTACATTGTAATTATCAACGCATTTAATTTAATTGATGGCGTAGATGGATTGGCTGCAGGAGTTGGCGTAATTGCCTCTGCCGCTTTTGGAGGCTGGTTTTATTTTGCAGGAGATTGGACTTATGCTGTACTTTCTTTTTCAATTGGTGGAGCATTGTTAGGTTTTTTACGATATAATTTTAATCCAGCAAAAATTTTTATGGGCGATTCTGGTTCACTTACTATAGGATTTTTAATGGCAGTAATGGCAATTGAACTTGTTGAATATAAAGCTCAGGATTTACCTCAAGTAATAGAAAACATCTCAAAACCCATTTTAGCAATGTCCATTTTGGTATATCCGCTAATTGACACTATTCGAGTATTTACATTAAGAGTTTTAAAAGGAACTTCTCCATTTTCTGCTGATAGAAATCACCTTCATCATCGGTTATTAGGTTTAGGATTGTCGCACAAGCAAACCGTTTTAATTATTTATTTATTTAACCTCTTAGTCATAGCAAGCACCATTTTTGCTCAACAATTCGACCCAAGTTATTCTTTCATTGTTATTATTTTAAGTGTTTTACTTCTAATTCAAATCCCTTATTTCATTCAAATTAAAAGAAAACATTGAGAAAGCTAATTACCATATTAATCCTATTAAATTGCTCCATTTTTTCTTTGAAAGGTCAAAATTTCAACCTTACCAATGAACGAACTTTTGAGTTGCTTTATATTAATAAATTAGACACCGCAGCTAATTTTCACACTTCCATAAAACCATTTAATAGAGCTGAAACAGAAGCTGTTTTCAACTATGATAGCACCATGGCTAAATTAAAAATTGGTAATGAAGGAAGCTTTATCAATGAATTAACGAGCCAACACGTTATAGGAATAAACAAAAAGTTTAAGCTCTTTATTAACCCCATTATTAATGGCATATCTACCACCGAAAGCAAGAACAGTTTTTCTAAAACAGTTGTTGAAAAGAGTGGAGGGCTTAGCTTAAAAACAGCATATAGCAAAAAATGGAGTGCCGAATGGGATTTTTTATATGATAATTCTGAATATGTTTCCCATGTTGATGTTCTTGTTCAGCAGCATAATATTAGCCCAGGATATGGGTATTCTGATAATAATCAATCTATTTTTTCGCAGGGAAACATTACCTTCACAGCAGATGAGAATTTTACTTTTCAGGCAGGTTATGGAAAACATTTCATTGGAGATGGTTATCGTTCGTTGTT
>PHDR01000069.1 GCA_002841035.1 Bacteroidetes bacterium HGW-Bacteroidetes-12
TCCTCGCGTATCATCGAATTAAACCACATGCTCCACCGCTTGTGCGGGCCCCCGTCAATTCCTTTGAGTTTCAATCTTGCGACCGTACTCCCCAGGTGGATTACTTATCACTTTCGCTTAGGCACTAACTGTATATCGCTAGCACCGAGTAATCATCGTTTACAGCGTGGACTACCAGGGTATCTAATCCTGTTTGCTCCCCACGCTTTCGTCCATGAGCGTCAGTTATAGTTTAGTGAGCTGCCTTCGCAATCGGTGTTCTGTGTCATATCTATGCATTTCACCGCTACATGACACATTCCGCCCACTTCATCTATACTCAAGAAAAACAGTTTCAATGGCAATTCTATCGTTAAGCGACAGGATTTCACCACTGACTTATTTCCCCGCCTGCGGACCCTTTAAACCCAATAAATCCGGATAACGCTTGGACCCTCCGTATTACCGCGGCTGCTGGCACGGAGTTAGCCGGTCCTTATTCTTATAGTACCTTCAGTTCCGCATACATGCGGAAGTTTATTCCTATTTAAAAGCAGTTTACAACCCATAGGGCATTCTTCCTGCACGCGGCATGGCTGGTTCAGACTTCCGTCCATTGACCAATATTCCTCACTGCTGCCTCCCGTAGGAGTCTGGTCCGTGTCTCAGTACCAGTGTGGGGGATAACCCTCTCAGGCCCCCTACCTATCATTGTCTTGGTGAGCCGTTACCTCGCCAACTAACTAATAGGACGCATGCCTATCTCTAACCACCGTAGTTTTAATCATAATATGATGCCATACTATAATATTATGGAGTATTATTCTTCCTTTCGAAAGGCTATTCTCCTGTTAGAGGTAAGTTGCATACGCGTTACGCACCCGTGCGCCACTCGCCACCCAGTATTGCTACCTGTGCTGCCGTTCGACTTGCATGTGTTAAGCCTGCCGCTAGCGTTCATCCTGAGCCAGGATCAAACTCTCCGTTGTAAGTTTTTTTAATCTTGTGTTAAGATTATCTCTCACAAATAAAAAAATTTAACTCTTTTTACTCAAGGATATTTACCTTGTTTTTTCTCTCTTCAATTTTTTCAAAGAACTCTTTTATCTTTATCCCAATCTTCTTGGGCTAATTTCTTCTTACTTATTCCTTAGTCTTCCTCGCTAATCCCCCCTTTTGTTTTTATCATCTTCTCATTAGCGGGGTGCAAAAGTACAACTCTTTTTCTTTCTGCAAAACTTTTTAGCATTTATTTTTAAAAAGTTTTTTTCAACGACTCGTTTGTCTTTTTTAAGGACGGCAAATTTACCTTCTTTTAGCTCTCTCTCAACTCTTTTTAACTCTTTTTTTTCGCCCATGCCTCTTTTGCCTGATTATCAACTTGATATTTTTTAGAAATGGTGTCTTTTTCTATCTTTTCCCTATGATGTTAGGACTATTGTGATGGTTATTAATATATGATAAACTTTATTTAAGAACTAAAAGGAGTCTATTACATTTAAACAAGCTCCTGAGGATTCAATATTTGAAACAAAGGTTTTAATCAATACAGGGTTATCCAAATAACAAAAGAGGTTATTTCAATCGTTATGAAATAGCCTCTTTTACTATTTATTTTGCGTAATTAACTGCTCTTTTTTCTCTAATAACAGTTACTTTAACTTGACCTGGATACGTCATTTCTGTTTGAATTTTTTGTGCTAATTCAAAAGAAATTGTGTCTGCTTGGGCATCTGAAACTTTTCCACTTTCTACTATAACTCTTAGTTCTCTTCCTGCTTGAATTGCATAAGCTTGTTCTACACCTGGGTAAGTCATTCCAATGTTTTCAAGTTCTTTAATTCGTTTAATGTATGATTCCATTACTTCTCTTCTAGCACCTGGTCTAGCTCCAGAAATGGCATCACAAACTTGAACGATTGGTGAAATTAGTGTGGTCATTTCTATTTCATCATGGTGAGCTCCAATTGCGTTGCAGATGTCTGGTTTTTCGTTGTATTTTTCAGCTATTTTCATACCTAAAATAGCATGTGGTAATTCTGGATCTTCATCGGGTACTTTGCCAATATCATGGAGCAATCCTGCTCGTTTGGCAAGTTTAGCGTTTAATCCTAACTCAGATGCCATTGTTGCACAAAGGTTAGCTACTTCGCGTGAATGTTGAAGTAAGTTCTGACCATAAGAAGAACGATATTTCATTCTTCCTACCATACGAATAAGCTCTGGATGTAATCCATGAATACCTAAATCAATTGTTGTTCTTTTTCCAATCTCTACAATTTCGTCTTCAATTTGTTTTTGTGTTTTCTTTACCACTTCTTCAATCCTTGCGGGGTGAATTCTTCCGTCAGTTACTAATTGGTGTAAGGATAATCGAGCAACTTCTCTTCTAACAGGGTCGAAACAAGAAAGCACAATTGCTTCTGGAGTATCATCTACAATAATTTCAACGCCAGTTGCTGCTTCTAACGCTCTTATATTTCTTCCTTCTCGCCCTATTATTCGCCCTTTTACTTCATCACTTTCTATATTAAAGATTGAAACTGAATTTTCTACAGCTTGTTCGGTTGCAACTCGTTGAATTGTTTGTACAACAATTTTTCTAGCTTCTTTATTTGCGTTTATTTTTGCTTCTTCAACAATGTTTTGAATATGAGAGAGGGCATTGGTTTTTGCTTCTTCTTTTAGGGCTTCTACTAATTGTGCTTTTGCGTCTTCGGCTGTAATTCCAGCAATTTTCTCAAGGCTTTCTACTTGCTTTCTGTGTGCTTTTTCTAACTCTTCTTCTTTTGTTGATACGATGAGTAGTTGGTGAGATAAGTTCGTTTTAATTTTTTCTACTTCTAATTCTTTTCGCTTAACTTCTTCTAATTCTTTTGAAGCTGCATCACTCTTTTGTTTTGCACTATTTTCTAGATTAGCAATTTTCCTATTTCTTTCGTTTATTGTTTTTTCGTGTTCTTCTTTTAGTTGTAAGAACTTTTCTTTTGCTTGCAAGAGTTTTTCTTTTCTTTGAACTTCTGCTTCAGCTTTTGCATCTTCGACAAGCTGCTTGTTTTTTGATTCGATTCCTTTTTTCAGGAAGGTTATTGCTGCGACAAAAGCTCCTGCAGCACCGACAACAAATCCTATAACAATACTTACTACATCCATGTTTTTATGTTTTTTTTAATTGTAAATAATTAATACCAAAAAAACGAGCAACGAAACACTAATTATTTTTTAGGGCATAAAAAAACCCGCACAAATTTGGCTTGGATAAACCCAATAAAAAATATAAATAAAACTGCCAAGTACTCTCAAACTTCCCGTGTCCACAAAAAGTGAATGCCCATAAAGGGGTTACAAGGGGCCTGTTTTCGTTTACTTATGAGCAAAGTCTTAAATAAGTGAGACGTTAGTTTATCAAACGAAATAAATTTGCACGGGAATTTTAAATTAGTTGCTAGAACTAATTATTTTCTCGATAAATTGTGTTGCTTTTATTTTAAAGAACGTTATAGCTGTTGACTGATGAGTTCATCAATCTTAATTAAATTCTCTTCAACACCAGCATCATTAACAATGCCTTTGTTTTTTAATTCTAAGTTGTCTGTTGCTAATTGTAGAGCAATCATTGCTAAAAGATCCTGTTTATCATGAACAGCATACAATTTTTCATATTCAACAATTGAAGCATTTATTTTATCAGCAGCTTTTCTGATACCTTCTTCTTCAATGGTTTCAACTGTCAAAGGATAAATCCTATTCGCAATTTTTATTTTTATGGACAACTCTTCCATTAAGAGTATTTTAATTTATTGGCTAATTTTAGCAATACATTTATCTATTTCCCGTACCATTTCGTTAATTTTCAACTTCACATCTTTGGTACTTTCATTTCCAACTCCTTTAGCTAGTTTTAATAAGGTTAATTTATTTTCAACGGCTTCAATTTGTTGGCTTTTTTGAGCTAATTCTTCTTTTAATTTTAAAATTTCTTCCGAAAGTGTATTGTTTTTAAGTAAAATTGATTGATGTTTTTCAATCAATTTTTCGGTCTTTTTTCTAAGACTGCTTACCAAAACGGATAAGTCTTTCATTTTTCTGTTTAAAAATCAATTAAAAAAATTAATTCTGGACAAATGTAATTTTTTTACACTAAATTTTGTGGATAATCTTATTAATTTTTTTTTAACTACCCAAAATTGATGATTAGTTTTGGCGTTAAAGGAAAAATTAACTAATTAGAATGGTTTGTGAGTTTATTATGATAGTACATTAAGCATTAAAAAATGGATATAAAGAAAGTTTTTATTTTAGGGGTTAGTTTGATTAACATGTTATTTTTAACAGCTCAAGATAGTTTGCCTCTAAATTATTTTAGGTCGCCACTGGATATTCCTCTTTATCTTTCTGGAAATTTTGGTGAATTACGTTCCAATCATTTTCATTCAGGATTAGACATAAAAACACAGGGGGTTGAAGGTCAAAAGATTTATGCTGTTGCTGATGGTTTTGTTTCTCGAATTCGGATTTCTCCTTATGGATATGGAAATGCAATTTATATTGATCATCCGAATGGGTATACTTCGGTGTATGCCCATCTTCAAAAATATGAAGGAAAAATAGCAGAAGAAATTAAAAAATATCAATATAAAAATAAAACTTGGGAGATGGATTATTATCCGTCTGATACGTTGTTGAAAGTTAAAAAAGGGCAGCTCATTGCTTTATCTGGAAATTCGGGTAGCTCTGGCGGTCCTCACTTGCATTTTGAAATTAGAGAAACGAAATCGGAATGTCCCATTAATCCATTGCTTTTAGGTTTCGATTTGAAGGACGATGTGCATCCAACGCTAAGAAGTATTGTAATTTATCCCTTAACTGACTCAAGTGTTGTAAACAACATCAACAAGCCTCAGCACGTAAGAGTTACAGGAAATAGAGGGGATTATAAATTAATTTCTACAACAGCGAATTTTGCTTATGGTCCTATTGGAATTGGGGTTGATGTGATAGATCAATTAACTGGGGTTTCTAATAAAAATGGAGTTTATGAAATAAAGCTTTTTGTTAATAACCAAGAAGTATTTTATTCTAAAATTGACAAGTTTTGTTTTGATGAATCTCGTGCTCTTAATGCTCTCATTGATTATGAATATTATTTAAAAACCAATCAACGTATTCAAAAAAGTTTTATTTTACCCAATAACACTCTTTCTATTTATAAAAATCAAAAAGATAAGGGTGTTGTTTTTATTGATTATGAAAAAGAATATGATTTTAGGTATGAAATAACCGATGTGTACCAAAACAAATCAATACTTTCGTTTAAAATAGTGGGTATGAATACTCGAATAACCAAATCCACTAAACAAGCACAAACCACGGATACGCTTTTTAGTTATGCCGATAGTAATTTTTTTGAGAATACTTTTTTACAGGTAAGTATCCCGAAAAATGCATTGTATGATGATTTGCCTTTTCACTTTTCTATTTCAGATACAATGCGAAGTGCGATAAGTCCGACTTACCAAGTGCATAAAGAAACTACGCCTATTCACTTACCTATTACTGTTGGAATTAAAGTGGGGAGGTTAGCGGAAAATCTTCGTAAAAAAGCTGTAATTGTAGCTATAGATGCAAATAAGAAATACTATTCGAGGGGTGGTGAATGGCGAAATAATTATTTAGTGGCTAGCTCAAAAACTTTTGGCGGTTTTGCTGTGATGCTAGATACTATTGCTCCTAAAATTGAACCTATTAACATTTTTTCAAATAAAAATTTGGAGAATCAAAAATCAATACAATTTAAAATTTCAGACAATTTAAGTGGCATAAAATTCTACAATGGTTTTATTGATGGAAAATGGGTTATTATGGAATTTGATGGGAAAACGTCAAAACTTACTTATTATTTTGATGTTATTTCTAAAGGAAATCATGTGTTTAAGTTAGAAGTTATTGATGGTGTTGAGAACAAACAAAGCATTGAAATTCCATTTATACGTTAATAATTATTAGTAGAAAATAATGTAGCAATTCTAAGATGTCGGAACTGTTGTAAAAACTAATAATTTGACTACTTTTGCAGTCCAATTTTATAAAAATGGACAAAATAACAGTAAAAGATAAAATTTTCAAACCCTACATTTCTGACAAAGAACTTCAAGAGTCTATAACATTGATTGCTGAAAAAATAAACCATGATTATAGCGGGAAATCACCTATTTTCATTGGTGTATTGAATGGTTCATTTATGTTTATGAGCGATTTACTCAAAAAAATTAATTTACAATGTACGGTTTCATTTGTAAAACTAGCTTCCTATGAGGGAACAGCAACAACAGGAAAAGTGAGTGAATTAATAGGGTTAAATGAAGATTTAGAAGGGCAAGACATTATTTTAGTAGAAGACATTGTTGATACAGGAAACACGTTGATAAAATTATATGAGATACTTGAAGAAAAAAAAGTTAACAGCATAAAAATAGCCTCTTTATTATTCAAACCTGATGCTTACAAAAAATCACATCCAATTGATTATATAGGTAAAAAAATTCCAAACGCTTTTGTTTTGGGTTATGGATTAGATTATGATGGATGGGGAAGAAATCTGAGTTCCATTTATGTGTTAGATGAAAAATGAGATTACAAATAAATTTTAAACCGTAAATCAAGAAATTATGTTAAACATTGTATTATTTGGTCCTCCAGGAGCAGGGAAAGGAACTCAAGCAGTAAAATTAGTTGACAACTATAATTTAGTGCATTTATCAACAGGAGATATTTTTAGAGCCAACATTAAAGGTGAAACAGAACTAGGAAAGCTTGCAAAAAGCTACATGGACAAAGGTAATTTAGTACCCGACCAAGTTACAATAAGTATGCTCGAAGCAGAAGTAGATAAAAATCCAACTGCCAATGGATTTATTTTTGATGGTTTTCCGAGAACTACGCCACAAGCAAAAGCATTGGACAAGTTTTTAGCATCAAAAAACACCACTATTTCTATTATGTTGGCGTTAGACGTTCCTAATAAAGAGTTGGTTAAGCGTTTGCTGGAAAGAGGAAAAGATAGCGGCAGAGCAGATGATTTGGATGAAAACATTATTGCCAATCGAATTAAAGTATATAATGAACAAACTGCTGTTGTAGCTGAGTTTTATGCTAATCAAAATAAATTTGAGAAAATTCATGGTGTAGGCAGTATTGATGAAATTTTTATTCGTTTGTGTAAAGCCATTGATAACAAATATAAAAAAGTCTAATTACTAACCCTCCTACAAATTTTAACACGAATATGTCTAATTCCAACTTTATCGATTACGTAAAAATTCATTGCCGTTCAGGTAAAGGAGGATCTGGTTCTCGCCATTTTCGTAGAGAAAAATACGAACCTAAGGGTGGTCCAGATGGAGGTGATGGGGGAAGAGGAGGGCACGTAATTGTGCGTGGCGACAAAAATTTGTGGACGTTACTGCATTTAAAACACAAACGTCATGTTAAGGCAGAACATGGTGTTGGCGGAAGTAAATCAAGAAGCACAGGAGCAGAAGGGGCAGATGCTTATGTAAATGTGCCTTTAGGAACAATAGCTAAAGACGCAGAAACAGGAGAGGTGCTTTTCGAAATAACGCAAGATGGTGAAGAACAAATATTAGTAAAAGGAGGTCGTGGCGGACAAGGAAATGCACATTTTAAATCCTCAACAAATCAAGCCCCGAGGTTTGCTCAACCAGGAGAAGATGGAAGTGAAGAATGGAAAGTTTTAGAACTAAAAGTGTTGGCTGATGTTGGTTTAGTTGGGTTTCCAAATGCTGGAAAATCGACTTTACTATCTGTTTTAAGTGCGGCAAAACCAGAAATAGCTAATTACCCTTTTACAACACTTGTTCCTAACTTAGGAATGGTTGCTTATAGAGATTATCGTTCCTTTGTGATGGCTGATATTCCTGGTATTATTGAAGGTGCTCATGAAGGAAAAGGACTTGGAATTAGATTTCTTAGGCACATAGAAAGAAACGCTGTATTGCTGTTTATGATTCCTGCTGACAGTAAAAACATCAATGAAGAATATGATATTTTATTGAATGAATTAAAAGCTTATAATCCTGAATTGTTAGACAAAGAAAGAGTTTTAGCTATCTCTAAATCGGATATGTTGGACGATGAATTGAAAGCAGAAATTTTAAAAGATTTACCAAAAGTACCTCATTTATTCATTTCTTCAGTAGCACAACAAGGATTAGACGAATTAAAAGATATGCTTTGGGAAATTATCAATAAAGAAATTGATTAGTTGTTTCACTCATTTGCAAAAATAGTAATTGCAATTTTCCCTGAAGACGCATTTGCTATATCCACCTCAACGGTTCTACTTTTGTCCTGATTTATCCAACGAAGAAGAAAATTATCTTCTTTAAAATCTACAAATGATTTTTGTTCATCAATATATTGCTTAAACTGGTTCGCAATAGAGCTAGCTTCACCAACATTCTCATAATCAATATCCAATCCAACCTCAAAACATCCTTTTTCGTCAAATAAATAAGTACTATTAATAGTTATATTTGTATTAGAAACATAAGTATATTTTAAAAAATCATCGTCTTCACTAACTAAGTTTCCACTAACTTCTTTCTTTTTAATTTGTTTTTTTGATGAGTTAATTTTTGATAAATAATCTTGCTCAATTAAATAGTTATAAAGCATCTTTTCTTCTTTACTATCAATATTCTCACAGCTTAAATTTATAAGTACAGTTAGCATTAAAAAAAATAATTTTTTCATGTGTTAAGATTCTTTTTTCAGAGACTAAAAGTAGCCATTATTTAGCTAATTTCAATTCTTAATAAGTTTTGTTAGAATACTAAATTAATTATTATTTTTATTAAAATGTATCCCATTAAATAAACTATATTTGCCTATAATTCATGCTTATATCTTAAAAATAAAACCTAAGTAATGAACATAAATACATTAAAGCCTATTATTTTATTACTAACAGTTTTAATCTTTAGTTCTTTTTAGGCAACCTTTACTATTTAATAAAATATTTACATATGAAATTAATCTATAAAATCTTATTAATCACTATATTGATATTCATAATAAAAAACAGCTATTCCCAAAGTGCTGGAATAAACAACACAGGTGTTGCCCCAAATCCATCGGCATTGTTAGATATTGATGCCGCACCAAATAACAACAACAACAACAAATCATTGAAAAACAACAAAAAGACATTAAATTACTAAAATAAAATTAAATAACCCGTAAATAAAAACTAAAAAAAAATGAATAACACAAAAATTACTTTCTTAATTATTTTGGCTTTCTTCTGTGAAAATTATTTTGCTCAAAGTATAGGTATAAATTCGGCTGGAACATTACCCAACAACTCCGCTCTACTTGATGTTGACGCTGCTCCCACAAATGACAAAGGAGTTTTAATACCTAGAATAGCCTTAACTGCTACCAACAACAATTCTCCAATTGGTATTGGCGTAGCAACTTCCTTATTAGTGTACAACACTGCTACGGTAAACGATGTTTTTCCAGGTTTTTATTACTGGGATGGTACACAGTGGGTTCGATTTATTAATAGTGGGAACTCTAGTGGTGGAGATTGGGCTTTACTTGGTAATTCTGGGACAAACCCTACCACCAATTTTTTAGGTACAACAGATAATCAAGACTTAGTTTTTAGAACTAATAATACAGAATGGGTTAGAGTTGCCACAACTGGATTTGTTGGTATTGGAACTACCATTCCATCCGAGAGATTAGAGATTAATGGAAATGCATTACTTAATAGTGGCAATAATGATGGACCCCGATTAATTTGGAGAGGAGGAATAGGTGCTTCTCAAGAATATAGAGCAAGAGTTCATTCTAGTGGATACTTGGGTTTTTTTCCTGCAGAGGTGGGCAATCCTAATTACATTGGCGAACCATTTAAAATTTATCAAAATGGTAGAGCAGTTACAGGCGACCAATTTACATCCTTTGTTCCT
>PHDR01000070.1 GCA_002841035.1 Bacteroidetes bacterium HGW-Bacteroidetes-12
AGGAACAAATGAAACACAGCCAATAATTGGTGTAACACAAAAATTGCTCACAGGAATAAAAACATCAGATAATTTTCCAATAATAGTAACTTCATCAGGAGAAAGACCAATTTCCTCTTGTGTTTCTCGCAAAGCAGTTATCATTAATGAAGCATCAGTTTTTTCCATTTTACCACCAGGAAAGCCAATTTGTCCGCTATGATTTCCATTATAAGTAGATCGCTGAATGAGTGTGGTATAAATAGTATGATCTTTTTCATAAAATAAAATTAACACACTACTTAAAGTAGCTTTTGAAATAATTTCTTTAGTAAAATCTACATTTCGGTAAGGAGCCACTTCTTGATGTGCCTTACTTCCTGGTAATTCCTGGCGTAATCGGGGTTCTAAATAATTTTTTAAATCAGAAAGACTAATCATGGATTACTAATGGTATCAATGGGTTGGTAAATTAATTCATTTTCATTTTCAAGTTGTATAAATTTTTTATCGGTTGTAAGTTGAATTTTTTTGAATTTGATAGGAACAATTTCTTTATTATCAATAGAAATTAGTCCAACCAAGCCCTCTTTTTCTGCTAATAAAAGTGTGTCGTGAAACCATTGTAGGTTATCAAAAATTGGGTTAAGCACAAATGAACCTGCTTCATTAATGAGCCCATATTTATAATTTGAGCTAGCTATGGAAAGACCATTTTTGAAAAAAGAAACGCTAGAAAAATTATATGGAATTTTTAATTTTGCATTGTAATCACAAAAACCCCATTTTCCATTTCTTTTTATGGCAATTAATTTTTTTGAAACAACACCAACATCTTCAAAAAGTGCTGGTAAAAACTTTTTTCCTGTAGAATCAATCAACCCTATTTTGTTGTCGATGGTAAATCTAGCATATCCTTCATTATTAAATAAAGCCCAGTTTAACACACCTTCTGTATATGGTAGTTTTATTGGGATTTTAATTTCTCCTGTTGCATTTACATATCCATAAAGATTATCTTTTACAACAATGGCTAATCCGTTTTCTAGCTCTGTAATTTGTTGATAATCTATTGGTAAAATAATTTTTCCTTTGGGATTAATCACCCCATATAAATCATTTTTTCTAACTCGAATAAAATCATTATCCAGATTATCCATCCAATCAAACTCGTGTTTAACTACATAATATAAATTCGTATCAATAATTCCATATAGATTACCTTTTTTAACATAAGCCAATCCATTGTTAAAATAACCTACGGATTCATATTCTAACCCAACAACCAATTTTCCAGATCGGTCAATAAATCCATATTTTCCGTCTAATTCAACGGAAATAAATTGATTCTTTGTTGTGCCTATTTCGTCATAAATTAGAGAAACTATTTCTTCTCCTACTTTGTTTATTATTCCAAATTTTTCATTTATCCCAACAACAGCTAGCCCATTGATAAAGTTTTCGGCCTCATCATATTTAAATGGAACTATAATTTTGTTCGATTTATCAATGAAACCAATTTTATTGTTCATTTTAGCCGCGGCAACACCTTCATAAAAAGGATTAATGAATTGATAGGTTGCTGAAATAACTTCTTTAAGATGTTCATCTAAGAATCCCCACTTGTTATTTTTCATAAAGGGATAAAAAACCGCTTTAGCTAACTGAAAATCTTTTTCTAATTCGTGCAAAAAAGGATATTGCGGATATTTTTTTAAAAACAGTTTTATGCTTTCAGGGTTGTAATCTGAAGTCAAAATACTGTAAATATTTCTCCAAGCTCTTGAACTATGTGTATTGTTTGGATATTTTTGAATAAACGAAAAATAGGCGTTTTCGGTTTTTGATTGAGTTGCCATTTCATAAAGTTGTTCTTCGGCAATACTAAAAAAAGCATTAGAAGGTTGTTCGGCTAAGAATTTTTCAAGATTTTTAATGGTTAAGGGTGTTGTATATTCTTTGTAAATTAATGAATCGAGTAATTTTTCTGCCCATTGAATTTCATGAGCATCAGGATATGTAGTAATGAAATTTTTTATAGCAACAGATTTTTGTTGGCTACGAGCAACTTGAAAAGCCAGTGAATTTCTGAGTTTTATAGCCTCATGATGTTGGAGGGCGTTTTTATTTTTAGTAATGAAATGATTGTAGTCCTCAATGGAATGCTGTGAGATAGCTTTTTCAAAACAAAGCGAATCAATATACTTTCGCTGTAGTTGAATAGCAAGAGCATCGATATTTAGTTCACAAAGTTTTTCTTGTTTTTTTGGAGATAAAAACACATAATTACTATCGGCTAATTGAATATAAAAAACAGCCGAGTCCAGCTTATAAAAAGGATTATTGTTGCGAGCATAAATTATGCTCAATCCATATCCAGAAGAAGCCTTATTTTTTTTTAGCGTTTTCTCAAACATTTTTTTAGCCTTAAAATAATCATGTATTTCTAAGGCTTCAAAACCTTTTTGCGTTTTGGCTTTAAATATGTTTTGAGCAATAGAGCAAGCACTTAATAGCATAACGATTAAAAAAAGGATATTTGCTCTGTTTAATAACATTTTTATATCATTTAACGTATTCTGTACTTGTAGATTTTAAAAGTTTAAAACAGTTCTAACTTCTATTTTATTTATGTTTAAATTAAATTTATATATACTCAAACTTAACAGATTTTCGGGAGAAAAGATGTTTAGTTTGAGTTATACCGCAAACGAAATGCCCTTTATTTTCCGAAAATTCATCTGGTTGCGGTATATCATTTTTTTTGTTTTAGGTTCATTATTCCTATGTTGTTCTGAAAAAGAACATCTTCCAGATCCTATCAACAGAGATTTGCCTAAACTAAAAATAGATGGTAAAATTACGGCTTTAATAAATTATAGTGCAACAAGTTATTTTATTTATAAAGGAGAACCCATGGGTTTTGAATATGAGCTACTCAAAAAGTATGCTCAATCAGAGAATTTAGTGTTGGAAGTTATACCTATAAAAAATATGGATAGTGTTTTTGTTGATTTAAATAATGGAAAAGGAGATGTTGTCGCTGCCAATTTAACGGTAACAATCGACAGAAAACAAGAGGTAAATTTTACTCAACCAGTATTAATTACAGAGCAAGTACTTATTCAGCGAAAGCCCGATAATTGGGCAAAACTGAGTAAAAAAGCATGGCAAGATTCGATATTAAAATCACCCATAGATTTAGTAAATAAAAAAGTAGTTGTTCGACAAGGGTCTTCATTTTATTCTCGTTTACATAGTTTATCCAAAGAAATAGGAGGTAAAATAATTATTGAAACAGTAACAGGTGATATTGTCATGGAACAACTTATTGAACAAGTTGCCAACAAAGAAATTGATTATACCATTGCAGATAAAAACATAGCATTGGTAAATGAGTGGCAATATCCAAACATAGATGCAAGTGTTTCGATAAGCTTAGACCAACAAATTGCTTTTGCAACTCGAACAAATGCCGATAGTTTAACAATGTCGATTAATTCTTGGTTAATAGAATTTCAAAAAACAAAGGCTTTTACAATACTTTACCAAAAATATTATGGAAACCAAAAGCAATATGATAAACGCATAAATCATGATCATTATACGCTAACGAGCGGTCAAATTTCCTCTTACGATGAACTTCTAAAAAAATATGCTCCAGTAACTGGTTGGGATTGGGAATTATTGGCAGCACTTGTTTATCAAGAATCACATTTTAATAATGATGCCATTGGTTGGGGAAATTCTTTTGGATTGATGCAGTTTATGCCCGAAACAGGAATGAGATTTGGTGTTGATTCCACTTCTTCTGCTGAGCAAAATATAAAAGCAGGAGTTAAATACATCAAATTTTTAACTAAAATTTGGGAGGATGAAATTAACGATTCAAGCGAAATTCAAAAATTTGTATTAGCTAGCTATAATACTGGTCCAGGGCATGTATTAGATGCTTCAAGATTGGCTAAAAAATACAATAAAAACCCCTATCTATGGAAAGATGTTGGTTACTATTTAAAAAATAAATCTAAACCTCAATTTTATAGAGATGAAGTTGTTCAACATGGATATTGTAAGGGTTATATTGCTTTTGATTATGTAAATGAAATTATGGAACGCTATCAACACTATAAAGCAATAATTTCTACGCATCAAGAATAATACCGATTACACATTCAATATAGTCCAATTTCAGCTATCGCTTCATTGAACTATTTTCATGTTATATCGGCATTAACCATTGTAAAATTATATTTTAGTTTGGACTAAAATATAATTACAATTGGTATAATACTAATTTTGCTTCATGATTTTAACAGATACACACACCCATCTTTATTCCGAACAGTTTGATAATGATATTGATGAAGTAATTGCAAATGCCATAAAAAATGGAGTTACTCGGTTTTTCTTACCCAATATTGATGCTTCCTATACTGAAAAAATGCTGCAATTAGCAGAAAAATATCCTCAGCAACTTTTTCCAATGATGGGTTTACATCCTTGTTCTGTTAAGGAAAATTATAAAGAAGAAATCGCTCATGTTGAGCAATGGTTAGAAAAATATCCGTTTTGTGCCATTGGTGAAATAGGTATTGATTTATATTGGGATAAAAGTTTTCTATCGCAGCAACAAGAAGCCTTTCGTTTGCAAATAGCATTAGCAAAAAAATATGATTTACCATTTGTAATCCACTGCAGAGATGCCTTTAATGAAATTTTTGAGATAATGGACGAACTGAACGATGATAAAATGCGTGGTATTTTTCATTGTTTTACTGGTGATTTAACACAAGCCAATCACATCATTAATTATGGGGGTTTTAAATTAGGCATAGGAGGAGTTGTAACCTTTAAAAATTCAGGATTAGACAAAGTTGTGGAGCATGTTGATATGCAACATATTGTTTTAGAAACAGATGCTCCTTATTTAGCTCCTGTTCCTTTTAGGGGAAAACGCAATGAAAGTGCTTATTTACTGAATATAGCTCAAAAAGTAGCTGAAATTAAAGGGCTAACTATTGTTGAAGTAGCTGAAATTACCACACAAAATTCGGTAGAGGTTTTTGGAATGTGAGTATTTGGGAGAAGTGAACACAGATTTTTTAACTTCTAAGCACTTTCTCTACTCCACCACTACTTTTTGTGCCACATTTTCTTTATTGGAACTAAGTTTTACTAAATAAATGCCTTTGGGTTGGTTGGCAAGGCTGATGTTTAGCGTAGTTGTATTAATTGGCTGCTGCAGGACTTCCATTGTCTTAAACTATATGTAAAATATGATTCAAGATTTGAATTTTACTTCTATCTTATCTGCCAAAAAACTCGATAATTTTTCATAGGATTCGGTTGTCCAACCTGCAACATGTGGGCTGAGAATTACGTTTTCTGCTTGTTTTAAATATTCAAAAGTAGAGTTGCTACTATTTTCTGAAAGTTGAAATGCTTTGCTTTCAAATTCCAACACATCTAAACAAGCACCTAATACTTTTCCTTTTTTTAATGCATTAACTAAATCTGCTGTTTTCACATGGTTTCCTCGTGCTGTATTAATCAGGTAAAATGGTTTTTTACAGGAAGAAATAAATTTGGCATTTACATAATGTTGTGTTTCTTCAGTAAGAGGCAAATGAATACTAATAATGTCTGATTTTTCTTTCAATTCTTCTAAAGAAACTTCATTCACCCAACTTCTGCCTTCCAACTTCTGACTGCTGACTTTATATTTATCGTAAGCAATCACATCACAATCAAACCCCGAAAGTTTTTTTGCCAATGCACTTCCCATGTGTCCGTATCCAATTATTCCAACTGTTTTTCCTGCTATTTCTAATCCTCTATTGGCTTCTCTGTTCCAAATTCCTTGTCGCACTTGAGCATCGCCTTGTTTGAGTTTGTTAAACAACATCAACAACATTCCAATTGCGTGTTCGCCAACAGCATCTTTGTTGCCTTCGGGCGAATTGAAAATAGAAATGTTCTTTTTTTCGGCATAAGCAACAACAATATTTTCTAATCCAGCACCTGAACGAGCAATGAATTTTAGTTTTAAAGCTTTATCTATAAATTGTTTATCAATGGTAAATCTGCTACGAATTACAATGCCAAAATAGTTGTTAATGGTCTTTTCTATTTCTTCTTTTGAAGAAGTGTAATCATGTTCGCACACAAATCCCATTTGTATTAACCGCTCTTCTAAGATGGGATGAACAGTATCTAAAAATAGAATTTTTCGTTTCATTTTATATATTGAATATCAATAAATTAAAATTTAAAATAAAATTAAGCATACATTAAATAGCCTATAGAAAAGTAAATAAAAATACCAAAAATATCATTGGTTGTTGTAATAAAAGGACCTGTAGCTAAGGCAGGATCTATTTTGTTTTTATGCAAAACTAGTGGAATAAGCGTTCCAAAAATTCCCGCAAAAAAAATAACCGACATCAACGCTACACTAACAGTAATAGCCAAATTAAGCGATTCTTGAAAGAAAAAAGTATATCCAAATATTAATATTGAACAAACCAATCCGTTTAATATCCCAACTGTCATTTCTTTACCTAGTTTACTCCATATTCCTGTTAACCCCATTGATTTGTTGGCTAATCCTTGCACAATTAATGCTGATGATTGCACCCCCACATTTCCACCCATAGCAGCAATTAAAGGTATAAAGAAAGCCATTTCTGGGTGTAGTTGAATTTCTCCTTCGTAAATACCTATAATTTTAGAACCTACAATTCCTCCCAACAAACCGACCAATAACCAAGGTAACCTGGCTCTAGAAATTACCCAAAATTTGTCCGAAGATTCTACATTTTCAGAAATACCAGATGCCATTTGGTAATCTTTTTCGGCTTCTTCTTTAATTACATCAACCACATCATCAATGGTAATTCTACCAATTAAGCGGTTGAGTTCATCTACAACAGGAATGGAAACCAAATCGTATTTTTCCATTAACATTGCAACGTGTTCGTCATCAATATCTGGTGTTACCGAAAGAATATCTTCTTCGCAAATATCTTTCACTTTTTTTGTTCCAGGAGTTAATAGTAGTCTTCTCAAGGAAATTCTTCCTTTCAAGATATTACTATCATCCACCACATAAACCGTATATATTTTTTCAAGCTCTTCTGCTTGTTTTTTTAATTCTTTTACACATGTATTAATATCCCAATTCCAATTTACACTCGCCAACTCATTCGCCATCAAACCACCAGCCGTGTCTTCCGGATAATCAAGTAACTTTAAAATGTCCGAAGCTTGTTCTAAATCTTCAATGTGCGAAATTACCTCCCCTCTCTTTTCTTCTGAAAGCTCACCAATTAAATCGGCAGCATCATCAGAATCCATATTATCGATGAAGTTTTCTGCAATTTCTCGAGAGGTTAATGCATCTAAAAATTTCTCCCTTCTTTCTTCATCCAGTTCAATCAATACATCGGCAGCAAATTCTTTTGGCAAGAAACTGAAAAAAGCTCGAGCATTTTCTAGGTTTTGTTCATCTAAAATTTCGGCAACATCAACAGCATGCATATCCTTGATAAGCATCAACACTTCTTTATCTGAATTATTTGCCACAGCATCATTTAGCTGTTCAAGAAATTCTTTGGTTAATTGAAATTGCATAGGTTGATTATTGAAGCCACAAAATTACTATTTTTAAACCCCATAAACAATATGCTTTAATTAGGTATTTTTAGGTACTTTTGAATAGGAAAAAGAATCCTTAAACAGAAATGACGCTTAAAAGAAAATTATATATTGTTGTTTTTGGAACAAACACAAAGTTAGGAAAGCGATTTGATGTTGTTTTACTTTACCTAATATTAACGAGTGTTTTAGCCATAATATTAGAAAGCATTCCTGATTTGAGCAAGCATTATTCGGTTGTTTTTTTATACATAGAACTATTTTTTACGGCTATTTTTTCAATTGAATATATTTTAAGAATTTGGATAAGTCCAAAGCCATTAAAATATATTTTCAGTTTTTGGGGTGTCGTTGATTTTATTTCTATTCTTCCTTCTTATTTAATGCTTTTGATTCCAGGCATTCATTTTTTAGCAGCAATACGATCATTGCGATTACTTCGGATTTTTCGGATTATTAAATTAGTCCGTTTTTTAACCGAAGCTAATAGTCTAAAAAAAGCATTAGTTTCAAGTTTTTATAAAATAAGTACTTTTCTGTTTTCTATTTTAGCCATAGTCGTTATTATGGGGACGATTATGTATGTGGTTGAAGGTAGTGAAAATGGATTTACAAGCATTCCGCAAAGCATCTATTGGGCAATTATAACAATTACAACCGTTGGCTATGGAGATATTGTGCCTCACACTATAATTGGCAAATTTATTTCTTCCATAGTAATGCTTATTGGGTATGCTATTATTGCTGTTCCAACAGGTATTTTCACGGTAGAAATAGCCAAAGCAGGAACTGAAAGAAAAAAATGCGAAATTTGTAAGTACGACAACGAAACAAACGCAACCTATTGTAGTAATTGTAGTAAATTATTAGCCGATGTTTAGTATAAAAGAATTTTTGAATTACGCTCTTTTTGATATAGGCGAAAACACACTAAAAGTATCCGAATTACTTTTATTAGTTCTCTTTATAATTAGTGTTGTTTTCGTTGTTAAATTCATTAAAAAAGCCATATTTAGCACAACAAAACTAGATGTTTCAAGAAAAAACTCCCTTTTTAGTTTAACTAAATACATTATCGTAGTTTTATCAATAATTTTTGGATTACAGATTATAGGATTTAATTTATCCATACTCATGGCAGGTTCAGCTGCCTTACTTGTTGGAGTTGGATTTGGATTACAAAATTTATTTAGTGATTTCACATCAGGCATCATATTATTACTCGATTCAACAATAAAAGTAAATGATGTGATAGAAATTGATGGGTTGGTTGGAAAAGTGAAAGAAATTAATCTCAGAACCACTACCGTTTTAACTCGAGATGACATTTACATCATCATTCCAAACACAGATTTAACCAAAAATCAATTAGTTAACTGGACGTATAGTTCCATCTCCTCTCGTTTTGAAATTAAGGTGGGTGTAGATTATTCTTCCGATGTGCAATTAGTAATGCGCCTTATGAAAGAAGCAAGCAACCACCCAAACGTACTTAAAAACCCTGAATCTTTTGTTCGTTTTAGTGATTATGGAGATTCATCACTTGATTTTACGTTGCTATTTTGGTCTGAAGATGTTTTTAGAATAGAAACCATAAAAAGTGACATTCGAATAAAATTATTTGAATTGTTTAAAGAACACCAAATTCAAATACCTTTTCCGCAGCGAGTTGTTCACATGAAAAATGCTAATTAAAGTAATTTTTATCTTGTAATTCTTCCGACAATTTCCAATTTATAGTTATCAGCAACTTCAATAGTAAAAAAAATATACTAATTTCGGAGCCAATTATGAAACCATCGGTTGCCATATTATTTTTTACCCGAACTGCTCAGCAAGAAGCCAAAGAAAAACATTGGTTAGGCGTTAATCAGCAACAAAAAAATAATAAAATAGCCGCTAAACTAATTGACCAAACAGCACATTTTTTAAATCAACTTCACCTTCCTGTTTTTGTTTTTAATGAAGAAAATCAAGTAGGAAATACTTTTGGCGAACGATTTTCTAACGCTTATCAAGAAATTTTTAATAAAGGTTTTGATGCGGTTATTAGTGTGGGAAACGACACGCCTGGCTTACCGCAAATTAATTGGAACGAAGCCGTTAATCAACTTCAAAACAATCAATGCGTGTTAGGACCATCTTTTAATGGAGGTGCCTATTTTGTGGGAATAACTAAAAATGCTTTTGAAAATAATGCGTTTAAAAACCTTCCTTGGCAACAAAACGAACTTTTTTTTGAATTACTTTCCTTTTGCGAAAACAACAGCAAAAACAGCCATGAGACACTGAAAAAGCTACTGGCCTTTATTATTTCGGGTTTGGTGAA
>PHDR01000071.1 GCA_002841035.1 Bacteroidetes bacterium HGW-Bacteroidetes-12
TAATGAGAGGAATTAAATCTAAAGATTTTCAAGACTTACCGAAATCTAAAAAATTCACTCAAAACTTTGTAACTCATACACCAAACCAAATGGCTTACACCTATTTGGGTTTAAATGTTAGAAAACCAATTTTTTCAGACAAAAGAACCCGTCAGGCATTAGCTCATTTGGTAGATGTTGATAAAATGATAGATGTAATAGTGTTAGGATATGCTGTTAGGGCAATAGGGCCCATTGATCCTGTAAAGAAAAAACAATTCAATAGCGATATTAAACCCTACGAGTTTGATATTGAAAAAGCAAAACAATTGTTAACCGAAGCAGGGTGGAAAGATTCTGATAATGATGGAATATTAGATAATGTTATTAATGGAAATAAAGTAAAATTTGAGTTTACCTATTTATACAATCAAGGTAACGATTTAAGAAAAGCTGTAGGATTACTTTTGCAAGAAGAAGCACGAAAAGTAGGAATAACAGTAAACGTAATATCTCAAGATTGGTCAATTTTCTTAGAAAGTACCAAACAACATGATTTTGATATGTATTATGGTGCATGGATAAGTACTCCAATACCATCAGATCATAAACAAATTTATCATACAGCTTCTTATAATGGAGGCTCAAACTATACTGGTTTTGGAAACGATGAAACAGATGCACTTATTGACGCTATTCGTTTAGAGCTTGATGAAGATAAAAGAGCAATCTTGAATAAAAAATTCCAAGAAATATTACATGATGAATGTTCTTACATATTCTTGTATCATCCAAAAGAAAAAATAGCTGTTCACAATAGGTTTACAAATGCAGAACCAAGTGTGATGCGTCCTGGATACAGATTAAGCGGCTTTTCCATATCAAATACACAACAACCTTCTGCTGTGAATTAATTTATTAGATTTGTACCGAAATTGAATAGCTAATCAAAAGAACGCATAAATCATGCTTAAATATATTTTAAAAAGAGTTTTAATTTTTCTTCCAACATTAGTAGTTATTTCTCTTTTAACTTTTGTGATAAGTATTAATGCTCCTGGCGACCCTGTTGAGTCAATGTTGAATCAAAATGTTGGGGGAGAAGGACGTTCAGGAGAAAAATTAGCTAATGAAAAAACATACAACGAAAAAAGAAAGGAACTAGGGTTTGATCTTCCCATGTTTTATTTTTCAATTACAAATTCTACCTACCCAGATACACTACACCGGATTCCCAAAAAAGCTCATCGAGAAACTTTAAATAGACTTTCATTTGAATATGGCGTTTGGGAAAATGTATCCGCTTACTATCACGCATTGCGAGCCTTAGAAAGTAAAATATTTGAGTTAATGCCAAATGAAAAAAACTCATCAAAAATCAGGAACATTAAAGATAACATAAACGTGTTATACATTAATTATGATGAGAAAAAAATGATGCAAACTATTGAAAGTATTGAATTTGATATATTTAAAGATAGTAATATTAAACAAACTTGCGAAAACGAATTTTATGATTTTAAGAACAGTTATGAGCACATGCTTTTTAATGAAAAAACAATTAACAGGTATATCCCCGTTTTTTATTGGTATGGAATAAATAACCAATACCATCGTTGGATATCAGGTTTTTTGGTAGGAGATTTTGGTATATCCTATCAAGATAAACGACCAGTTAGTTCTAAAATTTTTGATGCCTTAAAATGGTCAATGATTTTAAGTGTATTGTCTATTTTTATAGCATATATTGTTGCCATTCCTTTAGGTGTTAAATCGGCTGTTGATAAAGGAAAAACTTCCGAAAAAGTTATTACCACTTTATTATTTTTATTGTATTCATTACCTAATTTTTGGGTTGCAACTATGTTGATTCAATATTTAGGTGATGGGGATGGTTTAGGATGGTTTCCTACTCACGGTTTAGGAGATTTGCCAGAATCAGCTCCATATTGGGACAGATTTTTTGAAACGGCTTATCATTTTATATTGCCTTTATTTTGTTTAACTTACGCTTCATTTGCCTTTATTTCTCGACAAATGAGAGGTGGTGTTTTGAATGTGCTAGAAATGGATTATATCAGAACTGCCAGAGCAAAAGGACTTAAAAATAAAGTGGTTGTTTGGAAACACGCTTTTAGAAACTCATTAATTCCTATCATAACATTATTTGCAAATATATTTCCCGCAGCTATCTCAGGTTCATTTATTATAGAAGTTATTTTTTCAATACCAGGAATGGGACAATTAACACTTCAAGCAATTTTCCAACGAGATTATCCTATAGTATTTACTGTATTAATGTTTTCATCTATATTGACATTGATAGGAATTTTAGTCGCAGATATTATGTATGCCTTTGTTGATCCTCGAATTTCTTTTTCTAATAAAAAATAAGAAACCATGAATATGTTCAATCTTTTTAATAGAAAAGCAAGAGAAGAAAAAATTGTAGCAATACAAAATAACAATGAAAGTTATTGGACTATTGTCAGGCAACAATTCTATAAAAACAGAATTGCTGTATTTTGTCTTCGATTGGTATTTTCCTTTGTATTTATTGCCCTATTTGCTGATTTTTTGGCAAATGAAAAACCTTTAGTGGCTAAATATGAAAATACGCTCTATTTTCCTGTTTTTAAAGAATATGCTGTAGATTTAGGCATATCTGACTGGCAACCTGAATTTCGAAATGTTTCATGGAAAGACCTTAACTATGATTTTGTAGTTTGGCCTTTAGTTCCTTATTTGCCAAGAAACATTGATGTTATCAATACATGGGTAGGTCCTTTTGATACTCAAAATGTGGAATCATCAAAATGGAAACATTGGTTAGGAACCGATGATTTAGGACATGATGTGTTGGCAGGAATGATACATGGAACCCGAATAGCATTGTTGGTAGGTATTGTTTCTATGGGTATTGCTGCTTTAATAGGAATTTTTTTCGGAGCAATAGCTGGATATTATGGTGATGACAAATTGAAAATGAACATACCTACTATAATAAGTTATGTATTAGGTTTTTTTATTGCGATTTTTTATGCTTTTGGTACTCGTTCCTATGTGTTGACTGATGCAATTGGAACATCTTTTGGGAGTTTTGTTGTAGAGTTGTTTTGGAGTATATTGCTTTTTGTTGCCATAATGGCTTTTTTTAGAGTTCTTATTTTCTTTATTAACAAAATACCACTCAACTTTAAAAAAATATCTATTCCAATAGATATTCTAATAAGCCGATTGATTGAAATAGTTGTTTCTATACCTCAATTATTTTTAATTATTTCTATTGCTGCCGTAGTTGCTAAACCATCAATTTTTATTGTAATGGTAATTATTGGACTTACTACTTGGACTGGAATAGCTCGTTTTACAAGAGCTGAATTTTTAAGAATCAGAAACTTAGAGTTTATTGAAGCGGCAAATGCACTAGGTTATAAAGAACTGAGAATAATTGTTAAACATGCTTTGCCAAATGCGTTGTCCCCTGTGCTTATTGCTATTGCATTCGGAATCGCATCAGCGATTTTAATAGAATCTACATTATCTTTTATTGGAGTAGGTGTTCCAGCTGAAACTATCACATGGGGTTCGATGCTTTCTAAATCCAGAGAAGTTTCTTCTGCTTGGTGGTTGGCAATTATTCCTGGGTTTGCTATTTTTATTACCGTAACTATTTATAATTTAATAGGAGAAGGACTTACTGATGCAATGAATCCAAAGTTGAAGAAGTAATTTAGGTGATTAAAAAAACAAAAAAAAGCTGTTCGATGAACAGCTTTTTTTTGAGTAAAATGAAAAGTATAGTATCAATAATTTTTCAACGCATCTCTATACTCAAACAATTCCTGACGGTTGCTTGGGTTTTCTCTATCGTGCATCAACGAAAGTAAATAATTCAAACTTTCAACTCTGTCTTCATCAGTTTCAATAGAATTAATCATCATTTCAGCTTCAGCATCTTCTTCATCTCCTTCGGCAACTAACTCATCCGCTGGAATAGGAATATTAAAAGAACCATATTCAGCAATATGTTCGTAAGTTAATCGAAGTACTTTTGTTAGCGTAGGGTCTTCTTCCTTTAAGGCAAACTCCCTTAATTCAGTTAATTGCTCAACCAGTTTACTGGAATTAATACCTGATTTTGATATTTCTTTTTGAATTTTCTCTATTAGCTTATTTGCTTCTATCGTTTGCATAGTTGTTAAATTTTTTTAAAAATGTAATGAAAAACAAAAGTAGTTTTTTTTTTCTTCTAAACTCATTTTATTTAGTCTTAAACTTTGATTAATTTAGCACGATATTTCTAATCAATAACAACAAATAAAAGATGAAAAAAATTCTTAAAATCATAGGAATAACCTTCCTAATCCTTCTTATCCTCTTTGTTTCCTTGCCTTTTATGTTTAAAGGGAAAATCATTGAAATGGTGAAAGAACAAGCCAATGCTAACCTAAACGCTAAAGTAGATTTTGGTGCGTTTGATTTAGGATTAATTAGCACTTTTCCAGATTTTAACTTTTCTATAGATAATGTTACTGTTGATGGAATAGAAAAATTTGAAGGAACACAATTAGCCAACATTAAAAACCTTACACTAAAAGTAGATTTAATGAGCGTAATTAGTGGTGATGAAATTAAAATTAAAACTATTTTTATTGACAATCCTATAATCAATGCGATTGTGTTAGCAGACTCTTCTGCAAATTGGGATATTGCAAAAGTAACAGAAGAAGTTGAAGTTACAGCAGAAGAAACACCTGCTTCGCCATTTAAACTTAACCTTAAAGATTTAACCATTAAAAATGCTCGCATAGTTTATAACGATGCAACAATGAATTTGCAAACTACAGTTTTAGGATTAAATTTCAACCTTTCGGGAGATATGACCCAAGATGTTACTGATTTAGTTACCAAAACAACCATTGACACGCTTAATCTTTCCATGGACAACATCAAGTATTTTAATAAAGCAATTATTGATATTGATGCCACTATAAAAGCAGATTTAGCCAATAACAAATTTACATTTACCGAAAATCAATTTAAAATTAATGAATTGATTCTTGCTTTAGATGGTTGGGTAGCCATTTTTGAAGACAATGATAATATAGATATGGATGTTAAATTTGGAGCAAAGAAAACCGAATTTAAAAATATTTTATCTCTAGTTCCTGTGGTTTATATGACCGATTTTGCAAACGTGAAAACAGAAGGAAAATTAGCCTTAAATGGGTATGCAAAAGGATTAATGACCGAAACTGCACTTCCTGCATTTGGATTAGATTTATTGATTGAAAACGCCATGTTTAAATACCCCGATTTGCCAAAAGCAGTAAACAACATTCAAGTTGATTTACATATTGAAAACCCAGGAGGAAGCGAAGACAATACATTGGTTAATCTTAAAAAATTCCACTTAGAATTAGCAGGAAATCCTGTAGATATGTATATGAAAGTAAGCACACCTGTTTCTGACCCAAACATAGATGGCGGACTGAAAATGGCGTTAGATTTAGCTTCTGTTAAAGATGTTATGCCTTTAGAAGCAGGAGATGAAATGAATGGAAAAATAAATGCAGATGTACAATTAAAAGGAAAAATGTCATCTATCGAAAATGAAAAATATGAAGAATTTTTAGCACAAGGACAATTTGGAATAACCGACATGCTTTACAAAAGCGATTCTTTACCTTACGATGTGCAACTAAATAAAATGCTCTTGAATTTCTCTCCAAAATTTGTTGAATTAGCTGCCTTTGATGCAAAAATTGGCAAATCAGATATGCAAGCCAATGGAAAAATTGAAAATTTCATAGCGTATTTATTTAGCGACAGCACAAACGTGTTAACAGGCAGGTTCAATTTTAATTCTAATTTAATGAATTTAAATGAATTTATGGCAGAAGAACCAGTTGCTGCTGAAGGAACGGCAGTAGAAGAAGCCCCACTTTCGGTAGTAGAAGTTCCTAAAAACATAGATTTTGCTTTAAATTCAAACATCAATAAGGTTATTTATGATAATATGGAAATAGATAATATAAAAGGAGAAATTGTTGTGAAGGATCAAAAAGTAAGTATGAAAAATGTAGCCATGAATTTGTTAGGAGGAAGTATGCTCATGAATGGTTTTTATGAAACAACCAATCCAGAAAAACCAGGATTTAACTACGAAATGGCAATTAAAGATTTTGATATTCAACAAGTTGTTACCACTTTTAACACCATTGAAGAAATGGCTCCTTATGCTAAAAATGCTAAAGGCAGATTTAATACATCGTTAGTCGTAGAAGGATTTTTAGATAAAGAAATGATGCCCGACATGAATTCATTAACAGGAAAGGGTGATATGCTAACTAAAAGTATAAAAGTAGAAGATTTTGAGGCAATGAATAAATTGGCAGATGCGTTGAAAAATGATAATTTAAAAAAACTAGAAGTTAATGATACCAAATTGAAATACTCATTTAAAGATGGAAGAGTTACCCTAGATCCTTTTGATGTAAAAATGGGTAAAACAGTAGGAACAATGTCGGGTTCTAATGGATTTGACCAAACAATTGATTATAAAATGACATTGAAAGTACCAAGCTCAGAATTAGGTGCTGGAGATGCATTAAATACGTTGAATGCCCAAGCTTCTAGTTTAGGAATGAGCCTGAAATCAGCTGATTTTATAAACGTAGATGTGTTACTAAAAGGTACCTTTGATGACCCTAAAGTGAGCGTGAGTTTGAAAGATGCTGTGGGTAACATAAAGGAGGAGATTAAAGAGCAGATAAAGGAAAAAATTACCGAAGAAGTTGATAAAGCTAAGGAAGAAGCGAAGAAAAAAGCACGAGAACAAGCAGATAAAATTTTAGCAGAAGCTGAGAAAAATGCACAAAAAATTAGAAACGAAGCTAAATCAGCAGCCGATAAAGTTCGTCAAGAAGCGGACAAACAAGCTCAAGATTTAATAAAACAAGCTGGCGGAAATCCATTGAAAAAAATAGCAGCAGAAAAAACGGCTGAAAAATTGAAAAGTGAAGCAGAGAAAAAAGCAATAAGTATTGAAAACGAAGGCAATAAAAATGCTGATGCTTTAATGGCTAAAGCCCAAAAAGAAGCAGATGCAACAATGGCTAAAGTTGATGCTCAATAGGGGGAAGTAGTTAGGTGTTAGTAGTTAGTAAAAAAACCTAATAGGTTTCAAAAACCTATTAGGTTTTTAATATTTGGTTAAAAAAAAATTAAGAAAAAGTGAACAATTATATTTTAATAATACTTGCATTTTTTTACTATTCAAATAGTTATGCTCAAGAAGAAAATTGCCCTGAGCCAAAGAAAAAAGCAATAAAATATCTCGAATCTGCTCGATTAGCGGCTTCTAATCAAAAAAAATCGCTATTAATGGAAGCGATTAAAATCGACCCTAATTACCTTGAAGCCTATGATGAACTAGCCACAATTGCTGATAGAGAAGCCGAAAATGCTTTTAATAAAGGAGAGGCTGGCGGACTTAAAAACAGCACAGCACTTCGTATAAGTTATTGGAAAAAAATAGTTGAAATATTAAAACAAATTCTAAGGATAATCCTATAGATTTTATCAGTGCTATAAAAATTAAATATCCTAAATATTGATTTGCCCTACCTATAATAGGGGTGTTGTTTAATATATTTTCAGCCCCAACTAAATATCTGTCTGAGTCTAACCAATATTGAATGCCTGGAATACCAGTAGTAAAATAACCATATTTCCAGTTCATGTAGTTTAGATAGATAAATCTAAAAATTATGGCAACAAGAAAGAGATACTTTAATAATTTTTTATTTAATAGTTTATTAGCAATCATTATTAAAAATCAGTTCGTTGATTTGATTAAAGCTAACGGCAGTCTGTCTAAAAACTTAAATTTTTATATTTTTTTTAGAAACAGTAATTAGCTAAATGTTTATTTTACAGTATTTTATATTTTTCCATATTAACAAAATCACTAATCTTTTATAGTTTTTAGACAGTCTGACGGTTGTGGTATGTTTTAGTTGCCAATTTCAGAGCTATTATCTTTCAAGTTACGATGAACTTGATGCGAGCTACAACCGTTGAATTTACTACTATCTCGGCAATTAAATATCCCACGTGTGTGTGCCCAGCATGAGCATGAGCACACCCATTCGCAAGTATCATTTAAATAATCAAAAATACAAATATTTATTAAAGAAACCGAAGAATGGGTAGTTAATTTATTCCATAGGTTTACCCTATAGAATTGTAAAGCAAATATTCAATAGGGTGAAAGTCCCGAATACACAACCGTAACACTTGTAAGATTGAAAAAGAGAGATTATTTATCACTATTCACCCAATTTTTCATATTGCGTGTTAACTACTGTTTTTTACCTTTTTTTTAATATATTTCGAGTTCATTATCCTAAGTGTCCCCATATAATATAATCTAATTTAAATTCTATCAAATCACCAACTTTGTATTTCTTTTTATTCTCGTCAAGGTCAATTATAATCATATCAGAACTTGCACCTATTATTTTTAAACTAATCATAATTCTTCAAAATGCTATACGACAAAGATTTTCTTAGCAAATCGAGATTAATCTTCAAAACTATTCCACTTATATTCATATAAGCCTTCCATTAATTTTTTTTCTTTATCTTCTTTGCTTAAATTATCGTAAGCTTCTTTTTCTTTTAAATATTTCCGTCTTTCTTCTTCTTCAAGTTTTAAAACAACATCAATATAATATTGTTCTTTTTGTTTTTTCAAGAAACCCGTTGCAACGGAAGGAAATAATTCTAATAACAATTTTTCTTCTTCATTTTCTGCTAGTCTTACTCCATCATACTCAACTAATATAGGATTATCCTGAGGAATATAATTATCAGTATTATATGGAATTTCCTGAGTAGAGCCTGTAATTTTTTCACGAAACTTAGGATTTATCGGTAAAGGAGTTTTACCATAACTGCCTTTTACTAAATTTGCAAATTGTGTTGAAACGTTTGTATAAACAGGAACATTATTATTTTGGTCTATCACATAATTAACCGCTTGCACTCCTACTATTTGGCTTGTTGGAGTTACTAATGGCGGACAACCTGCTTCAATCCTAACAACAGGAACTGTTTTTAATACTTTATCCAACAAATGGTCCAATTGTAAAGTTTTTAATTGTGATAACATATTAGAGTACATCCCGCCAGGAATCTCTGCAAATTTCACTTGTTGATTTGGTTCTGGAAAATTAAAATATTTTTCAATTTTATAAATAACATTTAAGAGTTCTTCTTCTTTGTCTGCTTTTGCTAAAATAATTGCATCGTCAAACAACTTGTCAATATCAGCGGGTAATTTATCTTTTTCAGGATGAAATTCTATTGGAAATTTTTTATCACTATCGTATTCTGCCAATTCTTCACGTATTTCTTTCAGATGTTTATTAATCCCTGCAACAGCATCAACATTAACACCTGTTTTTATATTTAGTTTTTTAGCAAAAACATGTATTATTTCATACGCAGGAGCAGCTGTCCCTCCCGAAAAATTCATAATTGATGTGTCAACAATATCTACTCCGTTGATAATTGCCATTAATACAGAAGCAAGTCCAAAACCAGGAGTACAATGTGTATGAATATTAATAGGAACAGAAATATTTTCTTTTAATAATTTAATAAGTTTTCCTGATAATGAAGGCGGAATAAGACCTGCCATATCTTTAATAGTGATTATATCCGCTCCCATCTTTTCTAATTCTTTGGCTTTGTCAAGATAATAATCAAGAGTAAATACTTCTTTAGGTAATTTCTTCCCTGAGAAAAAGGCATTAATCTTTTGTTTCTTAGTAAACTTTGGATCTATGGTATAACAAATAGCACAGTCTGTCAAGCCCCCATTTTCTTTAACAACTTTAACAGTATATTTCATATTATTAAGGTCGTTAAGAGCA
>PHDR01000072.1 GCA_002841035.1 Bacteroidetes bacterium HGW-Bacteroidetes-12
AATGATTTTAGCGTAATGTTTTTTAGAAAATTCTTCAAAAAAATGTTCAATTATTTCTTGGGCATTTTTTGTAATCAGACTATGATTTTTCTTTCTTTTTAATTGAATTAACAAACATTCTTGTAGCGTTCTTGCCCCAACGCCAGCTGGGTCAAGGTGTTGAATGAGCTGAACAATTTTTTCAATATGCTTTTCATCTGTGATGATGTTTTGTGTGAAAGCTAAATCATCAACAATAGCAGAAATTTCTCTTCGTAAATACCCAGCATCATCCAAACTTCCTATAATATGAAGTGCAATTTCATGGTCATCATCATCCAAATTAAACAACACAATTTGAGATTCTAACATTTCCTGAAAGGTTGCTCCAACGCTCAAAGGAATATGTTTTTCTTCATCATCTTTACTATGATTGTTGGCTGTTAGCTTATAAGAAGGCGTATCGGAATCATCGATATAATCGTCAAAATTAAATTCTTTTTCTGCTTCACTTCTATTATCATCATCATATTCATCAGACAAGTCATTTTCAGAATCATCATCCTCATTTTCTTTGCCTTCGTCCAAAGCAGGATTACTTTCCATTTCTTCTTTTATTCGTTGCTCTAGGGCAACAGTAGGCAATTGCAACAATTTCATCAACTGAATTTGTTGTGGAGATAACTTTTGTTGAAGTTTAAAGCTTAATGTTTGTTTTAATGCCATGGGTAAAGTTCAAGGTTTATAAAGTTGGAAGGCAGAAGTTGGAGGAAGTTTGCTAACACCTAACCACTAACTACTAACACCAAACTACTAACAGTTAAATACTTATTCATTAACAAAACTCATTAAAAGCAGCTGCTAAGTTTTCTGCAATCATTTCTGCTGGTCTTCCTTCAATGTGGTGTCTTTCAACAAAATGAACTAATTTACCATTTTGAAACAATGCCATGGAAGGAGAAGAAGGAGGATAAGGCAGCATATATTTTCTTGCCTGAGCAACAGCTTCTGGATCCACACCTGCAAAAACAGTAGTGATTCTGTTAGGACGCTTATCGTTGGTAATAGCTATTCTTGCTGCCGGACGAGCATTTGCTGCAGCACAACCACAAACGGAGTTAATAATAACTAAGGTTGTTCCTTCGGCAGTAATTGCTTTATCAACCGCATCAGGAGTTGTTAATTCTTCAAAACCTACATCCGTAAGTTCTTTTTTCATTGGAGCTACTAATTCTGGTGGATACATATCGTTTAATTTTAAAATGAATATTATTTTTGAACAAAATTACACAAAATCAATTTAGAATCACACCATGATAATAACACGATTTTGTCAAGAAAAACATATTAAATTAACAAAAGCACTTTGTTTTCGAAGTAAAAATTAATGTGTGATTTCATTTAGGCGGACAGTATTTTTATTAAACAGAATCCTGTTTAATAAAAAAAGCGACTCTAAGAATTTATTTCTTCATGAGTCGCTTTTAAAGTACCCGGAGTGGGAATCGAACCCACACTCGTTAGAACACGAGTTTGAGTCGTGCGCGTCTACCAATTCCGCCATCCGGGCTAAAATTTTTCAGAGTGCGAAAATATTCATTTCTTTTGATAGTAGAAAGAAAAACAAAAAAAATATTATAGATAGTTAATAAATAGTTGGTAGAAATATAATATTTTAATACATTTGCAGCCCTTTAAAAAAATGACAATTTTATGTACCAGTCAAAAGTGAAATTATTTGCCGGACGTGCATCTATGGAATTAGCTAATAAAATAGCTGCTTCTTATGGTATTCCTTTGGGAAATGTCATCATTAATACCTTTAGTGATGGTGAATTTCAACCTTCTTTTGAAGAATCTGTTAGAGGTGCGGATGTATTTATTATTCAATCTACATTTCCACCTTCAGATAACCTGATGGAATTGTTATTGATGGTTGATGCAGCTAAAAGAGCCTCTGCCAGACGAATAGTTGCAATTATGCCTTATTTTGGTTTAGCACGTCAAGATAGAAAAGACAAGCCACGTGTTCCAATAGGGGCAAAATTAGTCGCTAATATGTTAGCTACCGCTGGAGTTACTAGAATAATGACTATGGACTTGCATGCCGATCAAATTCAAGGATTTTTCGAAGTTCCTGTTGATCATCTTTTTGCATCAACTATTTTTATTCCTTATATAAAAAGTTTAAATTTAGAAAACTTAACAATGGCTTCTCCAGATATGGGAGGAACAAAAAGAGCCAATGCCTATGCTAAATTCTTACATGCTGAAGTTGCTGTTTGTTACAAACAACGAAAAAAAGCCAATGTAATAGAAGATATGTTTTTAATTGGAGATGTGGAAGGAAGAGATGTTATTATTATAGATGACATGGTGGATACAGCAGGAACATTAGTGAAAGCAGCGGAAATAATGAAAGAAAAAGGAGCGTTGAGCGTTAGAGCAATAGCAACTCATGCCATTCTTTCTGGTGATGCCTATAACAGAATTGAAAACTCACAATTAACGGAACTTATCGTAACAGATTCAATTCCATTAACACACCAAAGCAATAAAATTAAAGTAATTTCTGTTGCAGATTTATTTTCAAACATCATAAAAAAAGTATTTAATCACGAATCGATTAGTGAATCATTTATTTACTAATTAAAAACCCAATAATAATGAAAACGATAGCATTAAACGCAATTAAAAGAACTGAAGTTGGATCTGTTAACGCCAACCAAATAAGAAAAAGTGGTAATATTCCATGTAATCTTTATGGAGTTAATGGAAACACAAATTTTCACGTAAACGAAATAATTTTCAATAAAATTATTAATTCTCCAGAAGTATATTTTATTGATTTAGATATCGAAGGAAAAAAACACAAAGCAATTATTAAAGAAGTACAATTTCATCCTGTAACGGATAAAACACTTCATATCGACTTCTTAGAAGTTGCCGAAGATAAACCTATTAATGTTGTATTGCCTATTAAAATAACAGGTGTTTCTAAAGGAATTTTGGCTGGTGGCAAATTAAGAATTGTTACAAGAAGGTTAAAAGTTAGAGCCTTAGCGAAAGATTTACCTGAATTTATTGCTATTGATATAACCAAATTAAAAATAGGGCAAGCTATTAAAGTCGGAGAATTATCTATTACTGGATTAACTTTCTTAGATGCTTCAAATGCAGTTATTGCAGCAATAAAAATGAGTAGAGTTGCAACTATTGTTGATGAAGAAGAAGAAACAGAGGAAGGAGCTACAGAAGCAACCGCTGAAGGAGCAACTGCTGAAGCAGAAGCAACTTCTGCTGAATAATAAAAGTTATTCTCATGAAGTATTTAATTGTAGGTTTGGGCAACATTGGCTCTGAATACGAAAATACAAGACATAATATAGGCTTTAAAATAGTGGATGCTTTAGCTAAAGCATCCACTATTTTTTTTGAGCCTAATAAACTTGGTGATACAGCAACTTTAAAATATAAAGGAAGAATATTCATCTTATTAAAACCATCCACTTTCATGAATTTAAGTGGAAAAGCTGTTAATTATTACCTCCAACAGGAAAAAATAAAACAAGAAAATTTATTAATTATTACTGATGACATTGCCCTACCTTTTGGCACACTCCGGTTAAAAGGAAAGGGTAGTGATGGCGGACATAATGGACTCAAAAACATTATTCAAATTTTAGGAAATGACAACTTTTCCAGGTTGCGTTTTGGCGTAGGTAGTGATTTTGTTAAAGGAAAACAAATTAATCATGTGTTAGGAGAGTTCGCTCCCGAAGAACAAAACCTACTGGGCGAAAGATTAGAGAAAACAACAGAACTTGTTAAATCCTTTGCCACGATTGGCTTAGAAAGGACTATGAGTGAGTTTAATAATAAATAATATCTTACCTGTTTATATACTTAGAATACAACACTTAATACCAGTTACTCCACATAAGCTATTGTTCAACCCATTAAGAAGTTAAGGGTTTACAAACCCCTAAGTGTTCCTAACCTAAGTACTTTTTCCTACTCCACCACTACTTTTTGCACCACACTCTCCTTTTCGGAGTTTATTTTAACCAAATAAATGCCTTTGGGTTGTTCCGATAAATTAAAACTCATTTGGTGGTTTTGAATGAGTTTAGTAAAAATAACCTGCCCCATTAAATTGATGATTTCTATGTTGCCACCAACAAATTGATTTAACTGAGTAACAACAATATTATCACGAGTTGGGTTGGGGAAAAGTATAGGTTTAAAAGAAACACTATTATTATTAGCAGAATCTTTTTCGGTTATATTATCAGTATTTGAAACTCTATAATTTGCGGCATTAGAACATTCAAACGTGTAAGCTTTAAATGTAGCGTTTCTTTCTACTTTAAACCCTGCTCCTAAAAATATTTGCTCTCCTGCTTTAAAAACTGTACTGGAGTTTTCTTTGACAATAACTGGAACACCGCAGGCAGCAGTGAGTGATTCATCAGACCATATTGAACCATATGCAATTTCAAAATTTATATGATTACTATTATCATAAACCCCACTTATTCCATCATTTCCACAAGCATATATAGCTCCGTTAATAAAAGGAATAACACCCACGGCATCCCATGCCGCAGCAACTGTTTCTGCTTCTATAGAACAAGTTCCATATAAATCTTTTGCAGCTTGTAGGGTTGCTTGTCTTGCACCTTTAAAATCAACTAAAGCTGTGAAGTAAACAGTTGAGGCTAAATAGATAATATCAGCTCCTTTTTCTATACCTATGGGTTGTATGTTATAGCTATCTCCATTATCATTAGTGCCACTACTACCTTCAGATAACAAATAAAACCAGTAATTCATTACTCCACCTCGTGCATGAGGAATTTGTGTATTCCATGTAGCAGGGGGGTGCAAGTAGGTGTCAGAATGAAAAAAAGGAGGATCTTTTGGTGATTTCATAGAACGTATTCCGTTTGGTTCTGAACCTGAATTAGTTCTAAATTCCTCTCCAAGTAACCACTTATCTTTATCTACATCATTGGGAGCATCATTTAAACCATTGCTTACCACCCAGTTTTCAATAATGACTGCCCATATATCGCTTAAACTCTCACTTATAGCTCCTATTTCATTTGTATTAGGAGTAGGATTATTAGGTGGAGATATGCCAAAAGCACTTATGGCAACTCCATGAGCAAACTCATGTGCCACAATATCTAAACCCACCCATGGTTCATCAGGATTGGAATCCATGTATTTTATTCCATCTCCAAAAATAACAGATGAATAATTAAGGTTTAGAAAACCCTTAGGAAGCCATTGTGCAAATTTACCACTTGAATTACCTAAAGGATAAAATCCATTTACATGAACATAAGCGGATATTTTTCCATTATTATTATCATAACTATTTCTGTTGTGTACTTGTAAAAAATAGTCGTAAATTTTTTGTAGACCCCAAAGTACATCCAAAGCAGCATTATCTTGGTCGGGATTACTGTTGCTCCAAATCCCTCCACACCAATCATTGTCAACATCTTCAAAAGGAATTCCTGAAACAATTTCGGAAGTAAATGGATCAATCTGAACTAATTGAATATTTCCATCCTGATTATTATATACAACAATTCCATCTCCTCTTGAATTATCCTCTAAAATATAATTAGTGCCATTAAATTCGGTAGCTATTTGTACTGTACCAGAGTACCTTGTACAAGCATCATTGGCAGCATCAAAAGCAGAAGAGAATGCAACTATAACTTCGTCATTAATTGCATCAACATGCACTATTTGTCCATTAATATTAAATTTATAAGCCAAATGATAGATATTTTCTGTAGTATTAAAGTTTTTAGAAATAATCATTCCTTCTTTTACATAAAATTCAGAACTCGCACTGTCTAAAAAAAATTGTGCAGTAGTTAGTGCTTCTTCTTCGTTTACAGTTGGGACTATAGAAAGGGTATCTATTGGAGCAAACTCACCACTTAATGCAATTATTTCGTTTTCGGTGGAATAATGTACGGAATAGACAGCAAATTCTACTTTTATTCCTTGGTAATATTGCTGGTATTTTTCATGTTTGCGACCTAATTTATCTATAATTTCTTGTGTTTTACTAAAGCTAACTGAAGGGTTATTGTTCGCCAAGTTGGTCAATAACACTTGTTCGGCTTCATTGCTGCCGACAGGGTGCTTTTCATCAAATGTTATAAAAGTAGGAACTCCATTACTTGCGGCAGTAACTAGCCCTTTATTCGCTAATTGCCCTTTTGCAGTTGTAAAAAGCAACATACAAAAGCAAAAAATAAGCAGATAGTTGTAATTGGCTTTATTCATACACTATTTTTTTTGTAACACTATTCGTATTGGTTTTTAGTTGCACTAAATAAATTCCTTTTGGAAAGGGAGTTAAATCAACCGTTATGTTTTTTGATGTTACTTTTTTACTATAAACAGCTTTCCCTAACGCATTAAACACTTCTACTTCATTTATTTCTTCGGTGGAACTGATGGTGAAAATTCCATTGGTTGGGTTGGGGAAAATAATTATTGATGAGGTGTTCTCTTTTTCATCTACTTCAACGGTTGCTGATAGTTTTACTACCCAAAAATCTCCCCAACCTTTATTTAAAGAAACATCGCCATCTGAAGACAATGTGCTACCCGCTATAATAAATCCTCCATCTGATGTCTGTTTAGAGGAATAAGCAATGTCGCCATTGGATCCCCCAATTATTTTTTGCCATTCTGAGTTTCCATTACTATTAATTTTTAATATAAAAAAATCTGAAACATTAAGAGAGTTATATGACTCGGAAAAACCTGAAATAAAAAAACCGTTGTCATTAGTTAGTTGAATGGAAAAAGGAACATCAATAGAAGACCCACCAAATGACTTTTCCCAAATAATATTTCCAAATTTATCAATTTTAACTATCCAGTAATCTCCACCACCTAGTTGGGTTGTTACATCTCCATCATTTGATGTGGTTAAAGCAGCAAAAACAAATCCTGAATCTGGTGTTTGTTGAATAGCTTCAATAGCAATCTCTGTATTAGGAAATAGAGAAATTTGATCTATTGATGTTCCTCCATAAGATTTTTCCCATTCAATACTACCATTAGAGCCTAATTTTATAATCCAAACATCAAAATCCCCTTTATTACCTGTTACATCTCCATCTGTCGAATTAGAAGAAGAAGCAACTATATAGCCATCATCATAAGTTTGAAGAATGGAATATGCAATGTCTTTTCCTGAACCTCCATAAGATTTTTCCCATTCTATAATTCCCAATGTATCTAATTTAACTATCCAAACATCAAAATCTCCTTGATTAGTGGATACATCTCCATCTAAAGAATTTGATGTGCCAGACACAATAAAACCACCGTCCGAAGTTTGTCTTACAAAGGGGATAGCATCTCTTTGAGAACCCCCTAAAGTGATATCCCACATAACATTTCCTATAGAATCTAACTTAACTATCCAATAATCAGCACTATTATTAGTGCCAGGAAATACTGTAGAATTTTTTATTCCTGAAAAAATAAAACCATTGTCACTTGTTTGCTGAATTGTATAAATATAATCACTTAAAGAAGCTCCATAAGATTTTTCCCATTGAATAACGCCAGTCGCATCAATTTTTATTATCCATCCTTCCGACCCTCCATTATTAATTGAAACGTCTCCATCAACAGAAAAAGTAAACCCCGCAATTACAAATCCTCCATCTAAAGTTTGAAGCACAGAATTAGCTTGCTCAAAATTTGTTCCCCCATAAGATTTTTCCCATTGTATGGTGGGTTGGGCTTTTGCAGTTGTAAAAAGCAACATACAAAAGCAAAAAATAAGCAGATAGTTGTAGTTGGCTTTATTCATACACTATTTTTTTTGTAACACTATTCATATTGGTTTTTAGTTGCACCAAATAAAGTCCTTTTGGAAAAGAAGTTAAATTAACCATTATGTTTTTTGATGTTGCTTTTTTACTATAAACAGTTTGCCCTAAGGTATTAATTACTTCTATCTCATCTATTAGTTGTGCTGATTTTATGGTAAAAATTCCATTGGTAGGATTGGGATAAATAGATATGGAGGGAGTGTTTTCTATTTCATCAATACTAACAACTGCACTTAATTTTACTACCCAAAAATCAGTCATTCCTTTGTTTAAAGAAACATCACCATCAGAGGAATTTGTGTGTCCTGCTACCAAATAACTACCATCTGAATTTTGAACTACTGCCCTAGCATCATCAATTCCAGAACCCCCCATTGTTTTAGTCCAAATTTGGTTGCCTTGTGCATCTAACAATCCTATCCAATACATAGAATTATTATAATTTGTTTTTCCTGCTATTACAACTCCATTATTTAATGATATATGAAGTACATCATTAACAGTCCACGGAAGCCCCCCTCCAAGACTAATACTATCGATAAATTTTTCCCACAGAATATCTCCTAATTGATTAGTTTTTACAACCCATAATCCTCCTGTATTATTTATATTCTGGCTAACGTCACCATCATTAGAATTAGATATGCCACATATTATAAATCCATTATCTAAAGTATTTCTCACAGAAGGAAGATTGTCATGATTTGAGCCCCCATAAGATTTTTCCCAAATAATATTTCCTAAACTATCTAATTTAACGACCCAGTAGTCTAGTCCTCCTTTATTAACTGAAACATCCCCATCAGAAGAATTAGTTGAGCCAGAGACAACATATCCTCCATCAGTAGTTTGTTGCACCGAGTAAGCAATGTCAAAACCATTTCCTCCTAACAACTTATCCCATTGTACTACTCCTAAAGCATCTATTTTTACTATCCAATAATTGCCTCCACTATCCCCTGCAACTATGAACCCTCCATCAGTAGTTTGCCGAACAGCATAAGCAATATCAGCAGCAAAACCTCCATAAGATTTTTTCCAAATAATATTTCCTAAATTATCTAATCGCAATACCCAATAATCGGAAATAGTAACTGATCCATTATGGTCATTTATATCTCCATCATTAGAATTAGACATTCCTGCTACAATATAACCTCCATCAGTAGTTTGTTGAACAGAATAGGCTTCATCATTTTCAGAACCACCATAGGATTTTTGCCACTCCAATGTGCCTATACTATCTATTTTTACTATCCAGTAATCTCCCGCACCTTGGTTATTAGTCAAATCTCCATCATTAGAAACAGAAGAACCTGCCAATATATAGCCCCCATCGGCTGTAGTCTGCATAGAATATAAAAACTCAAACCCTGAACCTCCATAAGATTTTTCCCATTCTATGTTGGGCTGGGCTTTTGCAGTTGTAAAAAGCAACATACAAGAGCAAAAAACAAATAGGTATTTATAATTGGCTTTATTCATACACTATTTTTTTATTTGTTGCTCTAACTCTTTTATTCTTTTTTCTTGTTGAATAATGTATAGCGTTAATTCTTCTATTTTTTGTAATAAGATAGCATCCATTTTTCCCAAATCTATTCCTTTTTCTTTCACTTCCTTTTCAGAGGGAACATCAGGTAAATGCTTATATTTATTAATAAAATCTTCTACCTCTAATAGATTTTTTAATTTAAAATTAGCTGAAAAAACAAAATCAGACCATAGAATATTTGCTGCATCTACTTGTATAGACCTTGTTCTAACATCTCCCTCTACAGATAGCATAAAACCTGTTGTTTTGTCTGTTCCTATCCCTACACTTCCATCTCCTTTTACTACAAAAACATCTTGGTTGGTAGTTTGATTAGTTACTGAATAAGCAATGATATCAGACGAAATTACTCTGTTTTGAAACGCATATTTTGTTGAAGATGTTGCTGTAGAAGGAATAGTGAGTAGTCGAAATCCAACTTCTTTTCCTACGCTACGCATATTTAACTGAATTTCATTATCAGCAGCAATGCCTATT
>PHDR01000073.1 GCA_002841035.1 Bacteroidetes bacterium HGW-Bacteroidetes-12
AAAGAACAACATGGATACAACAATTATAATAATAATGTTGGTATTTTTACACATTCCGATGTGCGAGGTTTTCACATGCTCAACCCAAGTAATGATGGGATGAACGATGAATTTTTTGTGGGCAATGATGGCGGTATTTTATATTCAAATTCTTCCAACAACCTTCCCGGATCAGCTCACCTCGTAAACTGGCAAAATAAAAATGGAATAGGATTGGCAGTAACTCAATTTTTTGGTATCGGACAAACCCAACTAAACGATGACATTTATGCGGGCGGAGCACAAGATAATGGAATATATGTTAATCGTTTTAACAATTGGAATATTACTATTGTAGGTGATGGATATGAAGCTTTTTTTATGAAAAACACGCCTAACATTGCTTTTTATATGGGTGGTGGTACTGGAAAGGATGCACGCTATAATAGAAATACAACTGCATTAATTCCTGTTTGGGGATCTCAAATAAGCCTACCTAGCAATGTTTTTTCATCATGCCCAACAAGTTTACTTGACCAACCTCTTATAGAAGTAAACAATGTTCTCTATACTTCTTTTCATGATGCGTACAAAAGCACCGACCAAGGCGTTACTTGGACTAACATTTCCAATTTTACAACAACAAATGGCAACTTCAACATCCCGCACAATTTTGTTATTGAAGGCTTGGCTGTGGGATATCAAGACCAAAACATTATTTATGCTGCTTTTAGAGATGGTACAGGAAATCAAGATTTATCGCCATTAACCAATAGTTGCTCCTCTCCAGGTGCCGCAAATTGTCTTTCATCACCCTGTCTTTTAGAAAAGAAATTCTTTAAAACTATTGATGGTGGTACTACTTGGACAGATATTTCACAAAACTTCGCAGGAGGTAATAATGCTGAATTAGCCATTCGTTGGTTCGGTGTAGCAGATTTAGCTATTTCAACTACCGATGATAATAAAGTTTGGGCTGCTTTTGACGGCATCGGCAACGAAACAAACCTGTGCAGCGGATTAGACAGGATAAATATGACCACCGATGGTGGACAAATCTGGACAGACTACAGCAACGGTTTACCCTACTTACCTATTAATGATATTGAATATTACGAAGGCACCAACGATGGTTTATTTGCTGCTACTGATATAGGCATGTACTATACAGATGCTGATTTATATCCTATTCATGGATGGATAAAAATTAGTGAAGGATTGCCTGCTGCTTTCATTACCGATATTGACGTGAACTATTGCAGAGGAAAAATACGTATAGGTACTTTTGGCAGAGGGATTTGGGAAGCGGATTTACAACCTTCTTTTGCAGGTGGTTCGTTGGATATTACCACCAGCACTACTTGGATGTCCAGCAGAGATGTAGTAACCAATATTGTTATTAAACCGGGTGCAACACTTACCATTAACACCGGAGCGATAATTAATGTTGCCAAAGGTAAAAAAATCATCATCGAACAAGGAGCTCGCTTTATCGTGAATGGAGCTACCATTACCAACCTTTGTGAAGAAATGTGGGGAGGAATTGAAGTAAGAGGAGATATGAATGCCAGCCAGCTTACCCCTGGAGCTCAAGGCGTATTAGATATTTTGAATGGTGCTGTTATTGAAAATGCTCGTTTTGCAGTTCATACCAGCCAACACGATGCCAACAATAATTTTATTTGGGGTACATTTGGTGGTATTGTGCGTGTGAAAGATAGTTTTTTCAAAAATAATTATCACAGTATAGATTTTGGAACCTACCAAAATTTTATTCCTACCAACAACCAACCTATTTCCGACCGTAGTTTCATCAGAAACACCGAATTTACTTGGGATGATAACGGCAATATGATAGCGTTGGGCGTGTTGCCCATTTCTCATATAGGTATGTGGGACAGCCATGGAATAAATTTAACAGGCAATGAGTTTAGAAACGATGCTTCTTTTACTACCTATTCACCATTAGAAAGAGGTACTGGTATCCTTACTTTTGATGCTGAATTTAACCTTAACCAGCGGTGTATTTCTACCACGTTTCCTTGCACCGCTTTCGATCAACCTCAATTTTCTAACTTAACGTATGGCATTAAAGCTGAAAACACCAACTCGTTTAACAGCATAGTGGTAAAAAACAGCAATTTTACCAATTGTTTACGAGGAATTTATCTTAAAAATATGGACTTTGCCGAAGTAGTAACCAGCACTTTTGATGTAGCTTCTGAATTATTAGGTAATCCTTCTTATGGGTTATATCTCGATAATTGCAGTGGCTATGAAGTAGAAGAAAGCACCTTCTTAACCACTACTGGCAATGCCACTTATGGTATTTATACCAAAGCATCTGGTACCACCGCCAACGAAATTTACAACAACTCCCTCAATAATCTCCAAATTGCCAACCAAACTGAAGGTGAAAATGGTACTCAACCTGGAATACAAATATCCAACGGTCTAATCTTTCGTTGCAACCAAAATACAGGTATTACCGATGCCGACATTGCGGTTACCATAGGGGTAGTAAACAAAAACCAAGGCAACTGCGGTACTGCTCTTAGCCCTGCCAACAATCTGTTTTCTGGAGCTGCTAACGATATTTGGCTCAGTTCATCCATGCCTTTTATGGATTATTTTTACAGTTCTGGTAATACTCAATTAGTGCCTGCTACTAATTTTCCTCCAAGTGCGGTGAATGCTCAAGGTTGTACGGGACCATCATTCAATCAATCTTTAAATTGTCCGTCACGTCAACAACTGGTAAATAATCCGACTGGTTTATTAGCCAACATAAGTGTTTTAAGAACACAGCAACAAGGGTTAACTGGTGTACTTGATAATGGAAATACTAGAACTCTTATAAATTTAATTAACAGTGCTGCTCCCGATTGGCAAATTAAAAATGAATTAATGGCTGCATCTCCTTATTTGTCAGAAGAGGTGTTGGTGGCGATGCTATTAAAATCCCCTACACTGCCCGATTGGGTTATTCAACAAGTATTGTATGCCAACACTCCATTAACGGATAAGGTTTTTATTACGATGCTTCAACAAATTCCTGCATTGCCTGACCATATTATTCATCATTTGGCACTGGAAAGTAGTCCGCTTAGTGTTGAAGAACAACTAACACTAATAAAACGTGTTCCTGCTCTGCCAGACTGGGTAATTACCCCTGTAATGACAGAAAACAGTCCGTTGTTTGATGAAGTGCTCATTGCCTTAATGGAAAGAACTCCAAAATTAGCCCATTGGAGCATTAGAAACATTTTTGTTCGCAATACTCCGTTATCTAATGAGGTTGTTGAAGTGATGGACGACCAAAATTATCCCAATTGGTTAATCAATAATATTAATAACAGTCCGTTTGTGGCAGGTGATGCCATAGATAAACCTCAACCACTTTCACCATTGTTGGAACAATACAATGCAATAAGTGCTGTTAACCATGAAATTCAATTAACAGAAAATGAATTATTCAGAACCTATTTACATGATACTACAGGCACTTACGGATTAATAGATGTCATTAACTACTTAAAACAACAAGAGCATGAAGATGATGCGACTTGTTGTGCCAAAAAATTATCGTGTGCATTAATCAAAAACAAAGAATATCAAAAAGCCCAACGCACCATCGATTCGCTCAGAATAGATACTAATTTAACTGCTTTTTGCGATTTTCATACCGCTTTGAACGATTTAAGCCAAGCCACACCAGGTACGGTAGATAGCGTTACGAATATAGGCATAAGGCAAACCGCAGAAGCTGTTGCCAATGCTACCAATGCAGGCAGAGAAAGAGCTGGAGCAGAAGTGTTATTAGAATTTTCTGGCATACGTATATTTTCTGAAACTTTTGTGCCGTTAAATAGCAATGTCCGGACATCGAGCAATGATAAAAACAAACCCAAAGCAGGCACGGTTTTACAACTCAATGCTGCTTATAAAGATGATTACGTAAAAGTCTATCCTAATCCCAATAATGGGAAGTTTTTTGTAGAATATTCCATTAATGAAATGCAAACAGGAAAATTTATTTTGACAGATTTGTTAGGTAAAGAAATTTGGAGTAGTTCACTAAATAAAAATAAAGGAAATGTAACCTTTAACGAGAGAATACCTCAAGGAGTTTATTTATATCAAGTAATTGTGAATGGAGAAATCTATTCGGTTAATAAATTGATAATCAATCATTGATAAATTTATTAGTTGAAAAACCTGAGTACTCAAGTTTTTCAACTTTTCTTTTTTTTATGTGTAAACAAATTACATATCTAATAGTGTTTTTGGTTATAATGTTAACTGAACAGTCAGCTTTTTCTCAAAGTATTTTTAATAATAGATATGATATAAATAAAGATGCAGAGGCTTTTGCTAATGTGATTTTTTATAATAATAACTTTATCTTAACAGGAAGGTCTTTTGATAGCACTTTTTATTACACTACTGCATTTTCAAAAGCAAAAATTTCATTAATTAAAATAGATATAAATGGTAATAAATTATTCAATAAAAAATACGGAGAAAATTTTAACGATTACGGCAGTATATTAAGTGACTGTTTTGCAAACGATGATATTTTTTTTGGTATAGGTTCTTTTACAGACTCCATTTATAAAGCACACCAATACCTGTTCAAATTCAACGAACAAGGAGATAGTTTGTTACTGATTCATTATTTTGAGAATGACACTACCATAGAAACTTTTGCGGGAGGTTGCAAAATCACCAGAGATAACAATTTAATACTTAGTGGTGTAGTAGATTCATCTTATTATAATCAATTTTCGCAAATGTACCTGATGAAAACTGATACGTTAGGAAATATAATTTGGTGGAAAACGTATGGTGGGTCACAATATGAAACTTGCACCAATATGGACACCTGCTCTGACGGTGGTTTTATTTTGGGCGGTTGGACTACCAGTTTTGGAGGAGCAGACCAAGACCCCTACATTGTAAAAACAGATAGCAACGGCAATTTTCAATGGCACAAAACCATCAACAGCAACAGTTTTGAAGATTGGCCTGCAGTGGTGCTTTCCACAAAAGATGGAGGTATTTTGGCAGTTACTACCGAAGTGCAAAAACAGGATGTGAATAATAACAAGTGGGTAAAAATTTTCTTTAATAAATATGATATATCAGGTAATTTGCTATGGCGTAAAAATATTGGAGATACAATTTTTAGCATCCCTGTTTTTTCAGTAAAAGAAGCCTCAAATGGTGATATTATTGCTTTAGGTAATAATCAACGACATAATTATATTATAAAAATTAATCAAAATGGAGATAGTTTGTTAATAAAACAAGTGAAATGGTTTGAAGGAGGTTGTAAATTAAATTCGCAATATGGCTTTGATCTAACTCTCATTGATAGTGGTGGATATGCTATAGCTGGGTTTATTATTCCAAGTCCTGCTAATATTAACAATACGCAAGACGCTTGGTTGAGTACGTATGATAGCTTAGGTTGTCAATTGCCCAATGCTCCAACCAATTTAACTGCTACGGTAAATTATGTTGGAAATGACACTTTAATTGAATTAAATTGGCAATATATTTCATCAAATCCTAACGAAGTATTTATATTAGAAGAGTATTTACCTGAATCTTTTGTATGGGACATCAGAAATGATGAATGTTTAAATACTTTTCCAAATGTTGGAAACATAGCTATCACATCAACTTCATATATTGATACATTGAAAAATAAAACTAAAGTAATGTATCGAGTATCAGCTATTGATACCGTAACTCACCTAACCACATGTTACTCTAACATTACTGTAGTTGATTTATTAAATAGTGTGGAAGAAAAAAAGGAGAAATCTTTCTTATCTATTTATCCTAACCCCAATAATGGTATTTTTAACATTGTAGTATCAGCAATACAAGATGAAGTTCAAGTTTCTATTTATAATCTTTCAGGTCAACAAATAGAAAATCTAACCCTAAAAGATAAAGGAATTATAGATATAAGTAAGCAACCTAATGGTATTTATTTCGTTAAAGTGATACATCAGCATCAGGTAATTACTCAAAAAATTATTAAATATTAATACTACCAACCGTGAAACACTTTTTCTATACTTTTTTGCTTTTCTTGTTTCCTACTTGTTTTTTTGCTCAAACCTATCATCCTTTCCCAGATAGTTCGGCTATTTGGAGGATAGAATATTGTTACTTACCTACCCCAATATCACAACCTTATTGTTTTCGGTATTCCAATTTCATAAATGGCGATACTATAATTAACGGTAATACATACAGTAAAATATATAGTAGTGATGTGCTTGCTTCTGACACGCTAAACGCACTCTTTGTAGGTGCTGTTAGAGAAGATATAAATAAACGAGTTTATTTATTCACTGATTCTATTGCTTTATATAATATAAACAATCAAAACCCAAGTGGTCTTTGTAATGATGATATACTAGACAAAGATGTTCTCTTATATGATTATGGTGTAAGTGTTGGCGATACTATTTTATATCAATATTTGGATAGTTCTCGTATATATATTATATCGATAGATAGTGTTCTTGTTCTGAATCAATACCTAAAAAGATATAATTATAATTTTATAACTCCAGGTGGTAGTAATTGTCCTTGGTACATCAACGGTCTAAACAATGGGTCTTATTATTTAGAGAAAATTGGTCATCACTCAGGTTTATTTGAGCCCTATTTGTATTATGCAAATGACGATTGGAACAATCTCCTATGTTTTGAAGATACAGAAATTGCTTATCCTGATTCATTGGCTTGTTACAACACTGTTGGAATTAATGATGCAACTATAAAAGAAAATAGCGTAAAGATTTACCCTAACCCTAACAACGGTATTTTCACATTAGATTTATCTCAAAAAAAGCAATCAAGTGAAATTTACATTTATAACCTTTCAGGAAAACTTGTGCAACAAGTAAGTCCCAACAATAATAGTATTGTAGATATAAGCAAACAACCTAATGGTATTTATTTCGTTAAAGTGGTGCAACAAAATGGAGTGAATACAGTGAAAATAATTAAAAACTAGAAGATTTCTCCAAAAGTTCAGGTTATAGACTTTAATTGCAATTTTTTTCGGCAGTCCAAGTACTAATAAAAACTTCTTTTAGTGTGATATCACCCATTTTTTTTTCAAAAGTTTCTACCTTTCCGGGAATAAGGTAATAAAAACCGTACATATTTTTATAAAACCGAAGTGTTAGTAATTTACAGCTCAAACTAGCACCTCTGGCAGTCATAATCTTAACACTTGCTTCTCGTTTAGTAATAGAAACAATTTGATAGTCCGTTAAAGGCATTTTTTTCTCCGTAAGTTTCTTTTCTTCTATCATATCCAGTTCATCTTTATGTACAAAACCTATCGTTTTCTTTCCCTCTTTTAAGTATTCCATATACATAGTAATTAAAAGCGTTTCATCATTTAACTTTGGTATGAAAACAGTATTATCAGCAAATTTATGTTGCGAAGGTAAAATTGTATCTTGAGCAAAAACAGATGATGCACAAAAAAAGAAAACGATTAAACTTATGGAAAAAATGAAATTCTTCATAATTAAACTAATTGAAATCACATAATAGCTTATTTTTAATAACAAAAGTCAGCAAATTATATTACATCTTTATTTTTAATAGTTACATTTGCCCTCTTTTTTAGATAAATGTTATAATACATTCGCTTAACAATAATTAAACCATGAAATTAATCAAGCACTTTTTTATTTTTTCTATTTTTCTTTCAACTTTTGTAATAAACGTATTTTCACAAACGGGAACAATTAGAGGGTTCATCTACAACGAAAAAAGTGGTGAGGCAGAAATTGGAGCTACTGCCTTTTTAAAAGGAACAACTATGGGAGCAGCTTCAGATGTGAATGGTTTTTATTCCATCACAAAAATACCACCAGGAAACTATACATTAATGGTTACTTCGTTAGGATTCGATACGGTTGTGATTAAACTTTCTGTTAAAGCAAATGAAATTATTAGTCAAAAAATTAATTTAAAAGAAGGAGCAGTGATGCTAAATGCTTTTACTATGTCGGCAGAAAAACAAGAAGCAAAAACAGAGGTTAAAATGTCTGTTGCTAAAGTAACTCCTAAAGAAATTAAATCCATACCATCTATTGGTGGAGAACCCGATTTAGCTCAATACTTACAAGTTCTTCCAGGCGTAACTTTTACAGGAGATCAAGGTGGGCAATTATTTATACGAGGTGGTTCACCCGTTCAAAATAAAGTGTTATTAGATGGGATGATTGTTTACAACCCTTTCCACTCCATTGGTTTATTTTCAGTATTTGATACCGATATTTTAAAAAGTGCTGATATTTATACAGGAGGTTTTAATGCCGAATATGGTGGCAGAATTTCTTCTGTTATGGACATTACAACACGTGATGGTGATAAAAACAGAATAAGAGGAAAAGTTTCTGCGAGTTCATTTAGTTCTAAATTAACCTTAGAAGGACCAATTGTTAAACCCAAAGAAAATGGAGGAAGCACCACTTTTGTTTTATCAGCAAAGCATTCTTATTTGGAGCAATCATCAAGTTTATATGAGCCTTATTTTGAGGCGTTAGGTTCTGAGAATACAAAAGGAATAGATACAGCTGGTTTACCTTTTGGTTTCACGGACTTTTACGGAAAAGTAACACTAAGTGCTAAGGAAGGTAGTAAATTAAGTTTGTTTGGATTTAATTTTAGAGATAAGGTAAACTTCCCAGGTGTTTCTGGATTAGAATGGAACTCATCAGGCGGAGGTGGTAACTTTGTGTTAATTCCTTCTTCTACAAGAACATTGATTGAAGGTGTGGTAGCTTTATCTAACTATTCAATAACCTTAACCGAAGCAGATAACAGCCCAAGAAAAAGTGATGTTAATGGTTTTAATGTGGGCATGGATTTCACAAGCTTTGCTGGCGATAATCAATTCAAATATGGCTTTGAAGTAAATGGTTTTAAAACCAATTTTGAATTCACAAACCCTGTTGGACGTATTATTAAACAAGTAGAAAACACAACTGAATTAGCAGGATTTTTAATGTATAGATGGAATGTTGGTAAAATGGTAATTGAACCTGGTTTTAGAGTGCAACATTATGCTTCACTAAGCAACACTTCTTATGAACCCCGATTAGGATATAAATACAACATAACAAACAAATTGCGATTCAAAACTGCGGCAGGAATGTACTCTCAAAACCTTATAAGTGCAAATTCCGACAGAGATGTAGTAAATCTATTCTCTGGATTTTTGTCTGGTCCAGACAACCTACCTACAACATTTACAGATAAAGACGGAAATACGAAAGAAATTAATCATAAACTACAAAAAGCCAATCATTTAATTACTGGCTTTGAAGTTGATTTCACCAAAAATATTAGCTTAAATGTGGAGGGATACTACAAATGGTTTACACAACTTACCAACACCAACAGAAATCAAGTGTTTAACGAAGACGATCCTTCTGCCAATGACAAACCAGACGTATTTAAAAAAGAATTTATTATTGTTCCGTCTGATGAAACGTGTAAACATAATGAATGTGAAGATATGAAAAAAATAACATTAGAAAAAATATATAACTCATTACAAAATTTATCATACGAAATATGTTTAGATAAAGAAATAATGGAGAAAGCTAGAAAATCTATTGAAAGGATGTTAGAAATTTCAAAAAAACATAAATTGATATAAATAGTTTTTGTAAGAAAATGTCATAACATACAGATATTTAGTATATACAAATTATGAATTAAAAAATATTAGTAACATATTAGTGGCAAAAAAAGAATAAGCCACTAATGCACGAATAAAAAACGAATAAAAAAACATTAACAAATGAAACATCTATTTATAATAATATTTTTA
>PHDR01000074.1 GCA_002841035.1 Bacteroidetes bacterium HGW-Bacteroidetes-12
AAATTTATGGATGCTGAGCAACGCAAAAATATGTATGAAATTAGAAAAGAAAATCAGAAAATCACAACGCCTCTTCGTTTACAAGCATTTGAACGTATTATTCTATATTTAGAACGAATTTCTCCTGAAAATTTAATTTTAAGAATTCATAAACCTAGCATGAGTGCAAAACAGCTTCAAGCTAATTTAATTGCTACCATCAAAAGCGAGTTTGAACATAATATGGCTCAGCAAATCTATGTTTCTTCTACTTCATGGGATATCGTTAAAAAAGTGAAAGATGATATTATTAGAGCCATTAACATTGCTGCAGATAATTTACCGCCCGATGCAAAAGCAGCTGATTTAGGTCAGAAAGTATTTGAGGTAATGTCTAAATTAGAAAAGTCGCCAACACATGCAGCAATCAGTATTTTAAAGAATGAAATCCGACAATTGTTTTAATAAAGCGGAAAAACAAATCCAAAGGCAGTAACCAATTCTGTGAAAAAGAAATGTTGTTCTGCTCTGTCTAATGGATTGGATGAGGTTCTAATATCTGGCATATCAATAAAACCACCTTTATATTCTGCTCTGAGAAAAAAGTACTTATAAAAAGTAAAATTAAGTCCTATTTTTCCTGCGAACCCATAACCAGCAAAATGAAATTCATCATATCTTGTTGTATTCCAAAGTGTAACATTTGATTTGGGCATTACTGCTCCTGCTCCAAATCCTAATAAAGTATTAATTTGTATTTTATTCGGGTTTAATTGCCATTTCAACAAATCCATTAAATCATCATTTCGGGTAATTTCTATGTTTAAATAATTTAATCCATCGGTATGTTCAAATTGCAAGAATGGTTTATCAATATGAAAATCATCATTGGTATAATCATTATCAAATTCACTTCCATCATGTATGAATCCATTAATTTTCACATCTTGAACCCTGTTCATAACATATTTCATGTGATCAACGCCTATTGAAATATCATATTTATCAGAAATAAAATAGCCTATTCTTAAATTTGTTTGTGGAATTGTTATTCTTGATGGTTTAAAATAGGTATTGTAACGTACCTTCGATTGCCGATCGCTTGCAGAAACATTATTAAGCGTGAAATCATAATTTTCGCCCGTAAATCGTATGTCTGAATCGGAATACCACCCTCTGTTCCACCCCCAAAATGCGTATAATTTTCCTTTGTTTGATTTTTTAGTTACACCCATGTCTTCTTGTGCTTTTAAAAAATTAGGCACAAACAAAAGTAAGATTATTAGTAATCGTGTAATTACAATTTTCATATCGATATAATTTAAAAAAATTTCTACAAAATTACACCACTAAAGATAGAAAAAACTGTCTTTTATCATGCTTTAATTAATTTTATTAACTGACTTGCGGCACTAAAGGGAGTTAATTTATTTTCTACTACTTGACTTTTTAATTTTTTCATTTCTTTTTGAATATTTTCATTGGATGTAAATAAATCCATGAGTGCATTATGAATTGATTTTTCAAACCACGTTTCAAGCTGTTCTCTTCGTTTAGCTTCAAAGAAACCATTGCCAACAACAAGTTGCTGATATTTTTCAATAATTTCCCAAACTTCGGCTATATTTTGCTGCTGAAGTGCTGAACAAGTTGTAACTTTTGGCGTCCAATTGTTTTTGTTTGGAGGAAAAAGATGCAACGCATTTTGATAAGTCCGTTGAGCCAATTTGGCTTGTTCTAAATTATTTTCTTCTGCTTTGTTAATTACAATTGCATCAGCCATTTCCATAATCCCTCTTTTTATACCCTGCAACTCATCGCCTGCACCTGCCAACATCAGCAATAAAAAGAAATCAACCATTGCATTAACTTCGGTTTCAGATTGCCCTACGCCAACGGTTTCTATTAAAATAATATCATAACCTGCTGCTTCACATAAAATAACAGTTTCTCGTGTTGCTTTTGCTACTCCTCCTAATGTTCCTGCTGAAGGCGAAGGACGAATAAATGCATTTTTCTGAACCGACAATAAATTCATTCTAGTTTTATCGCCCAAAATACTTCCACCTGTTTTTTCACTACTCGGATCTATTGCCAACACGGCTACTTTTTTACCTTTATCCGTAATTAAATAATTTCCTAATGCTTCAATAAAAGTGCTTTTACCAACTCCTGGCACTCCTGTTATACCAATTCGTAAAGATTTTCCTGATAAAGGCAGGCAGTTATCAACTATTTCACTTGCCAATTGTTGATGTAACGAATTGTTACTTTCTACCAATGTGATTGCCTTACTAAGTGTAACACTATCTCCATTTCTAATAGCAGTAGCATATTCATTTACAGAAAGTAGTTTCTTACGAGCCCATGTTATATTGTTAATATTTTTTTTCATAATAATTAGACATAAAAGTAACAAAATTAAAATACTTACGTTATTGTATTTATAGTACAAATAAAAAGATTCATCGGTTTAAATAGTTGATTAATCTAATTTTTGTGTTTTATTGTTGAATTGACTACCTATCGCTTCACTTAAAACCAAATGTTATGGACTCAAATTTCATAATTTTCTTAATTACAGCTGCATTTTTAGCTGCTGTTTTCGGTGTTCTTTATATTATGAGTAAAGGTTATACTCCTAAAAAAAAGAGGATGCTAAGGCTTAAAGAGTTAGAGAAAATGAAAGCAGCGAACAATAAATCAAACGCTTAAAAATCATTCTTTTTAATTCTTTTGCAGAACTAACTTCCTAATAACTTAGGTTGTTAGTATTTTAAATTATCTAATTGGTAATTTGAACTTACGTTTCTTTGTTTATTTTGAGTAACTTTGGAATACGTTACCAAGTAAACATCTTCTTCATTTTGAATGATTCTTATCTAACTATCGCTTCTTCTTCTGAAAGTATTTACAAAGAAAAAGGCAGTAAATTTCTCGCTTTTGCTTTTCAAATTCAAAATGAAGATGAATTTAAAAATCATCTTCTAAATCTTAAAAAAAACCATCATAATGCTCGTCATTTTTGCTATGCCTATAAACTTGGTTTAACCGATGATAATTATCGTTATAATGATGATGGTGAACCAACTAATTCTGCTGGAATACCAATTTATGGTCAAATTTTATCTAAACACCTAACCAATGTTGGAATAATTATAGTTCGTTATTTTGGAGGAACAAAATTGGGAATTGGAGGATTGGTTAGTGCATATAAAACTGTCGCAAAAGAAGTATTAGAAAATGCTACTATCATTGAAAAAACAGTGCAAAATTTTTATGAGTTATATTTTGATTATGAAATTATGGCAGAAGTTATGCAGGTTGTAAAACAAAATCAACTCCATATTGAAAAACAAGTTTTTGAAACAACTTGTTTTATAGAAATTTCAATACGACAAAAAGAAGCTCTTCACTTAGAAGGTCTTCTTGAAAAAATTAACAATCTAACTTTTAAAAAAAGTGAATACTAATTTTCATATAACATGTTAAAACAATTCCACTCCAGTAAAATTAAATGGGGTTATTTGTTTTAGCTCTGCTTTTATTTCAGACGAAACATTCAATCCATCAATAAAATCAATAATAGATGTTGCTGTAATTTTAGCATTTGTTCTTGTTAATTCTTTTAATGCTTCATAGGGTTTTGGGAAACCTTCCCTTCTCAATACCGTTTGAATTGCTTCAGCAACTACAGCCCAATTATTTTCTAAATCTGCTGCTATTTTATCTTCGTTAACGATAAGTTTGTTCCATCCTTTTTGTAAAGAAACCAAGGCTAAAACGGTGTGTCCGATAGGAACTCCAACATTTCGCAATACGGTTGAGTCAGTTAAATCTCGTTGCAAACGAGAAATTGGAAGTTTGGCTGCTAAATGTTCAAAAACAGCATTGGCTAAGCCTAAATTTCCTTCTGAATTTTCGAAATCGATAGGATTCACTTTATGAGGCATGGCTGATGAACCTATTTCTCCTTCTTTAATTTTTTGCTTGAAATAATCCATAGAAATATAGGTCCAAACATCTCTATCTAAATCAATTAAAATTGTATTTATTCGTTTCAATCCGTCAAACAATGCTGCTAAATTATCGTAATGTTCGATTTGGGTAGTTGTTTGAGAGCGATCTAATCCTAAGGAATTGTTTACAAAATTATTGGCAAAATCAACCCATTTATAAGTTGGATAAGCAACATGGTGTGCATTAAAATTCCCAGTTGCCCCTCCAAATTTTGCAGAAAAAGGAATGGTTTTAATTTGATGCAATTGTTTTTCAATACGTTCAACAAAAACATAGATTTCCTTACCAAGTTTTGTTGGAGAAGCTGGTTGTCCATGTGTTTTTGCTAACATCGAAATATTTTTCCATGCTATGGCTTTTGCTTTAATTTCATTTAAAATAGTTGTTAATAAGGGGAAATAAACATCATTCAAAGCATCTTTAATTGTTAACGGAACTGAAGTATTGTTTATGTCTTGAGAGGTGAGTCCGAAATGAACAAATTCTTTAAACGCTTCATCTATTTTTAATGCATCAAATTTTTCTTTGATAAAATATTCCACCGCTTTCACATCATGGTTGGTTCTTTTTTCGGTTTCTTTAATTATCAACACATCTGCATCTGAAAAATCTTGATAAATATTTCTTAAAGAGGGAAATAATTCTTTATTAAAAGAGGCTAATTGAGGTAAAGGCAACTCGCATAATGCTATAAAATATTCAACTTCAACCTTAACTCTGTATTTTACAAGAGCTGCTTCTGAGAAATAATTTGAAAGTTCTTGGATAACTTTTCTGTATCTTCCATCTAATGGAGAGAGTGCATTTAGTGTAGATAATTCCATAATTTTGCTTAAAAAAAGCAAAGATAATTCATTTGAAGTTAAGATAAACTAATTTATACAACTCATCTCAAATTAGTTTTTTTCATCTTTTTTTAAAGTAATTTTATGGAAAAAGAATTTTTTGTTTCTCAGGACTCAAAGGTGTTAATTTTTTAACAATTTCGATTAAACTTTCATTTTGTTTTAATAAGCTTTCTGCAAGCAAAACCAACTCATCCATTGAATAAACTTCATTGTTCAAATTCTTTTCATTGTTTGAATTAACTAAAACAGTAACTAATTCATCCAATTCATTTTTATTTAACAAAACTATAAATGGTGTCATATTTTTTATATTTTAGTATCCGATTTCATAAAAAGACCATCAGCAATTAACTGATTTATTCGATAAATGTAATTTATTTTCATTAAATGAAAAAATAAAAAAGAATAAATTTTTAACAAAAAAAAATAAACCGTATAAATACTTACCCACGATATAGGTAATTATACGTAGAATAAATTAAGTAATTTTACCTAGTCAATTATTATTTATTATGACAACAAATAATTTATTAAAAAAAATAAAACTTTCTCGAATCTCTAAAGATTGGACGCAAGAAAAAATGGCAAAAAAGCTAAGTGTTTCAATACCGACATATTCTCGTTTTGAAAGAGGTAGTACTAAAATTAAATATGCATTTCTTCAAAAAGTTTGTGCAGAGTTAGATATTAATCTGACCGCTCCTAATTATGAAATTAATAATGATAACTCTTTAGCTATTTTAGAAGAAAATGAGGCTGTTTATGATAGTCCATCATTAAAACAAAAAACAACTAAGTTTTCTGTTTCGGAAAAAGATTTGAATGATTTAATTAACTTGCTAGAAAAACAACAAGAAATTAGTAGGTTGCTTCTTAAAAAAATTAGGAGTTTACACGTTTAGTTCAAGCCCATCGTAAGCCAATTCAATAAAATTTGGCAATTCTTTCATTACAACATCATGTTTCCCCATTAAATGACTGATGTGAATTAAATACGCTTTTTTAGGTTTCAACTTTTCGAGTAATTCAATCGCTTCTTCTAAATTATAGTGAGAAATGTGTTTTTCCTTTCTAAGTGCATCTAAAATAATAATTTCTGCTCCTTTTATTTTTTCTAATTCTTTGTCTTCAATTCTATTTACATCGGTAAGATAAACTAATTTTCCAATTCTAAATCCTTTCACAGGCATTTTATAATGCCAAAGATTTATTGGAGTAAATGTAAGGTCTTTTATGGTAAACGCATCATCATCAAAAGTGCGTAATTTTAATTCTGGAACACCAGGATATTTATATTCTGAAAAAGCATAATGAAACTCACGTATCAATGCCGATTGCACTTGAGAAGTTGCATAAATGGGCATTTCCATGTTTTGTTTAAAATTATATGCTCTAACATCATCTAATCCAGCAATGTGATCTTTGTGTTCATGTGTAAAAACAACTGCGTCTAAGTGCTGAACATTTGTTCTAAGCATTTGTTGTCGAAAGTCTGGTCCTGTATCAATAACAACAGTTGTGTTTTTGTGTTCAATTAGTACAGAGGTTCTTAGTCTATTATCTTTAGGATTTTCAGACAAACATACCTCGCAATTACAAGCTATAACTGGTATGCCCTGAGAAGTTCCTGTACCTAAAAAAGTAAGTTTCATAGTGAAGGGGTTTGGTGTTGGTAGTTAGGTGTTAGTGTCATTCTGAACGAAATTCCGAAAACTCCCGATAGTTCCGATAGCTATCGGAATCGGGACGGGATGAAGTGAAGAATCTCTATAATTACTTTCAACTTTATGAACATTCAACTAACCCCTAACTACTAAATACTTATTTATTAAACAATTCTTTAATTACGTTAATTGTATAATCAATTTCTTCTTTTGTATTAAATTTACTGAATGAAAACCGTAAAGATGGTTGGTTCAAATCAACATCTAGATGAGACAATACATGTGAACCTACAGCACTACCCGATGAGCAAGCACTACCTCCAGATGTAGCTACACCTTCAATATCTAAGTTGTAAATAAGCATTTCATCCATGTCGGAATGAGGAAAACGTACATTCAAAACCGTATAAAGGCAATCTCCTAAAGGATCACCATTAAAATTAACTTCGGGCAACGCTTTTTTCAATTCGTCTATCATGTAGTATTTCAATCCTTTAACATAATTTTCATGACTTTCCATATCTCTATGGGCTATTTCCATTGCTTTTTCTAGCCCAACTATTCCTGCAATATTTTCAGTTCCCGCTCTCATATTTCGTTCTTGAGCTCCTCCCGTAATAATTGGTTTTAATTGTAAATTGGAATTAACAAATAAGAAACCCGTTCCTTTTGGTCCATGGAATTTATGAGCTGAACACGTTAGGAAATCAATGTTTAAAGCCCTCACATCAAACCTATAATGACCAATTGTTTGCACCGTATCTGAATGAAATAATGCTCCATATAATTTACATAAATCTGCTACTTTTTTAAGCGGTAGTAAATTTCCTATTTCATTATTCGCATGCATTAGCGAAACCAATGTTTTTTTATCTTGGTTATCTTTTAAAAGTTGTTCTAAATGAGTTAAGTCAACGTATCCTTTCTCATCAATATTCACAAGACTTAAATCAATATTCTCGTTTTTTGATATCAAATTAGAAGTGTCAATTACTGCATGATGTTCAATAGCTGATGTAATAATATGCTTGACTTTCAAATCCTGAACAGCACTTCTCAATATCATATTGTCCGCCTCTGTACCTCCTCCTGTGAAAAAAATTTCAGCAGGAACTGCATTAATGTATGCAGCCACTTTTTTTCTTGCTTTTTCAATAATTGCCCTACTACTTCTTCCAAATGAATGAACAGAAGATGGATTACCAAAATTTACTTCCAAGACATGAATCATTGCTGCAATAACCTCTTTGTCCATAGCTGTTGTCGCTGCATTGTCTAAATAAACTTTCATTTTTTTATTGTTACTTATTAATCTCTAATTTAGCCCCTTCCGCCAACTGGCGAAGATGAGTTTTCAACACGCAAAGCCAAAGTTAAGGGTTAATCTAATTTCCAATCGCTACCGTCATTGCGAGGGAGGCACAGCCTGTCCCGATTTTTCGGAGAAGTAGCATCAACACATTATTAAAACAATAAACAATATGTTGATAATCTGTGCTTCGATTAGGCAGATTGCTTCAGCTCCAACGCTCCTTTACATCTCCAAGGCTTCGCAATGACGTAAATCCTCCAACTTCGGTCTTCCAACCTCTTAAACCAACCTAACCATTCCTTCCACATCATTAATAATCTGCTGAGCTAGTTCGTCTGCTTTTGCTTTAGTAGTATTTTCGGCATAAATTCTAATAATAGGTTCAGTATTCGATTTTCTTAAATGCACCCAACCATTATCAAAATGAATTTTAACGCCATCTATGGTATTAATTTCTTTATCCGAGTATTTTTTTTGCAATTGAACCAACAGTTCATCCACATTAATATCGGGAGTTAACTCAATTTTGTTTTTCGACATTACATAATTGGGGTAACTGTTTCTTAATTCCGAACAAGTTACATTGCTTTTCGCTAAATGCGTTAAAAATAAAGCGATGCCAACCAACGCATCTCTACCGTAATGTAATTCTGGATAAATAATTCCTCCGTTGCCTTCGCCACCAATAATGGCATTTTCTTTCTTCATCATATCCACCACATTAACCTCTCCTACAGCCGAAGCAAAATATTTTCCTCCTTGTTTTTCGGTAACATCTCGCAATGCTTTTGTTGAAGATAAATTAGAAACAGTATTTCCTTTTTGGTTTTGCAACACATAATCTGCAACGGCAACCAAGGTATATTCTTCGCCAAACATTTCACCATCTTCTGAAACGATTGCCAATCTGTCCACATCGGGGTCAACTACAAAACCAACATCGGCTTTTTGTTTTTTCATTATTGAGGCAATTTCGGTAAGGTTTTCTGGCAAAGGTTCTGGATTGTGAGGGAAAATACCGTTTGGTTCGCAGTACAATTCAATTACTTCTTTTACGCCTAACGCTTTTAACAATGGTGGCAAGAAAATTCCTCCTGTGGAGTTCACACAATCTATTGCTACAGTAAAGTTTTTAGTTTTTATAGCAACCACATCTACCAAAGGTAAATCTAACACTGCTTGTATATGTTTATCTAAATAAGTATGATCAACGGAATACGACCCTAATTCATCAACATTAGCATATTCAAACTCATTGGCCGCTGCCATTCTCAACACTTCTTCTCCATCGGCAGCAGAAATAAACTCTCCTTTTTCGTTGAGTAATTTTAAAGCATTCCATTGTTTAGGATTGTGGCTGGCTGTAAGAATAATTCCTCCCGAAGCATTTTCCATAGCTACCGCAACTTCTACTGTGGGTGTGGTACTTAAACCCAAATCTATCACATTTATTCCTAAGCCCTGTAATGTTCCTACAACTAAATGCTGCACCATTTCTCCCGAAATACGAGCATCTCTACCAATTACTATGCTTACCTTGTTTTTATTTGCTCTTTTTTTTATCCAAGCCCCAAAAGCGGAAGTAAATTTTACGATGTCTAAAGGTGTTAAACCCTCATCAGGCATACCGCCTATAGTCCCTCTAATTCCCGAAATTGATTTTATTAATGTCATAAAGAAAATTTTAGCAAATTTAGAATAAATCTATTGAATTACGAATTACGATTTTTGAATTACGATTTTTGAATTACGATTTTTGAATTACGATTTTTGAATTACGATTTTTGAATTACAATTTTTGAATTACAATTTTTGAATTACAATTTTTGAATTACAATTTTTGAATTACAATTTTTGAATTACGATTTTTGAATTACGATTTTTGAATTACGATTTTTGAATTACAATTTTTGAATTACAATTTTTGAATTACAATTT
>PHDR01000075.1 GCA_002841035.1 Bacteroidetes bacterium HGW-Bacteroidetes-12
AAAAAGGGCGGGACACCCAAAAATTCATTTTTAAAATTTTTAATATCTGAAAATTAGCACTTTATGATATTTGTTTTTTTTGGCTGCGGAAAACAGGTGGGATTTTTTAATCTAAAACACATTAGGCACACTTCTCCTAGTCATTTTTAAATCTTGCAAAATGGCAGATTTAATTTTTATGGTAAACAAATAACTTTGTCTGATACCAAAAGGCACCCAATTGAATGACATTTCCCAACAATGTAAATCTCTATAAATATCAACAGTAGTGTAGGTAAAATCCTTTGCTTGAAAATCATAACCAGAAGTCATTCCTATTTTCCATTTTTGGGTAAGACTTAAATCGCCCGAAAAATTTAGTGTTTGAACGGTGGTTGATACAAATTGTGGTTTGGAATACCGAATGTTGTAATTTACATTTAATGTCCAAGGAACATTAAAATCAATAAAAGCTTCTGGATTGGCTCTGATGTAGGCTAATTCTTGTTCTGTTCCGAAATCACTTTTCTTTTCAGTAGTTGTGCTTTGTTTACTTTTAAGTGTGAATCCAATAGCCAAATTAGAGCTAACCAATCTGCCTATTTTCCCTGTTGAATTTACCTCAAAAAGGTTAATTTTTCTTCCCAAACTATCTAACTGATAAGGGTCTAGTTGTGCATTATAGTTCAGTGAGATAACTCTAAAAATATTGGTTCGAGCATCAATGCTAATGTTACTCCATCTAAGAGAATCGGCAATCATGTTATAACTACTTCTGAATCCTAAATTTTCCAATAATTTTATTTTTTTATCATCCCCTAAGCTGTCTTTTCTATTCCGAACTTTCATTTCAAAATTATTTAGCAAACCTAAATTGATATTTCCAGCTTCCTGTCTGCTGGTAGTTCCATAAATTCCATTTTCAAAAATGGAGTATTCAAATCGATTGTTTGTTGAATCAATGTAACTTTTCAATCCTTGATTGTTTTCAGGAATGTAAGACAATCCGATTGAAGGAGTAATTACATGACGTAATGCTTTTATCATTTTCCCTTTATATTGATACATTCCATACATTTTTGTAGTTAAGGTTACATTCATATCGTAAGAATTAGCCCTAACAAAACCATTAACAGTATCAACAACAAGTTCATTAATACTATTATCCCATTTCTTTTCTACAGATTCTATGTACCATAATTCACTATAATTAAATGATGGGTTTATTGTAAAATACTTCAATACTTTCATTGACGTGCTAATTGGAATAGCATGACGCATACCGTTTCTAAATTCTCCAGTCAACACATCTAAATTGTTTAGACTAAAAAGTGAATCACCTGCCGTAACTTCGTTTTTGAAATTCATAGAATAACTCATTCCAAAATTGTCTAATAAATCGTTTCTTTTTCCTGTTGTTTTGGTTTTTAAAGGTTGGAGTCTGCTAACATTGAATGCTATTTCTGGTAATCGAACAGTAACGGACTTTGACACATTATTCTGACTATGAAACCCATTTATTGATAAATTAAAAGGTTTTTCATCCCAAGTTTTTTTATAGGAAATCGTTGAATTAAAAGTAGCACTTAAGAAATCTTGGGCAGAACTGTTAAAATTATTTGTAAAATTTTGACTTGTTCCGAAATTCACATTGGCAGAAAAATTACTGTTAGGCCTTGCCTTTGGGTCTTGCGAATGATTCCATCGAATAAAAAAATCTTTTCGTTCAGAAAAAGTAGGAAGTCCTTCAATTCCATTTTTAAAAATAGAATATCGAACATCTAAATTTCCATTAAAACGATATCGATTGTTATAATTGGAAATGAAATTACTGCCCCAACTTCCTTTAGAATAAATATCGCCTGTGAGTTGCATGGATAACTTTTCACTTACCCCCCAATAATAACCGCCTCCTAATAAGAAGAAACCAAACTGTCCGCTTTCGCCAGGTGTTGGAATTAAAATTCCAGATTGTTGTTTGTCTGTATTTGGGAAAAATCCAAAAGGAATACCTATTGGCGTTGGAACATCTTCAATAACTAAGTTTGCTGGTCCTGTAACAATTTTATCTTTGGGAATAATTTTTAATTTAGCAGAACTAAAATAATAATGTGGATGTGCTGCATTGCAAGTGGTGTATTTCCCATTCCTAATATACATCACATTATCAGGAGATTTATATACTTTTTTACCATGTATATAACTTTCTCCTTCATGTGTCATAACTTCCGTGATGATACCTCTTTTTGTGTTAAAATTGTATTTAATATCGTGGGCTTGAAATTCTTTCCCGGCTTCTTTCATCACTGGTTCTCCAAAAAACTTACCTGTAGAATCTTGTTTGCCTCTTGCCATTACCAAATTAGAATCTAAATTAATTTCAATTTCTTCTGCTTTAAGTTCAATATCCTCATAATAAACTTCCACCTTGCCGAATAAATAAACCAATTTATTTTTCATGTCATATCGGATAGAATCAGAAGCTTTATACTGCAATTTGGAACCTAATGCATCTTTAGAAATCATGCTGTCAGATAAATGAATAGATGAAACAGAATCGGTTAAGGAATCTTTTACTTCATTGCTTTGACTAAAGCTAATTAAAGAACACAGCAAAAACACTATAAAACAGAAGCTATATAGAATTATATTTTTATTGGTATGACTATTGGTTAATTGCACAAGAATTTACATGTCATAATATTATTGTTCATAACACGTTTTATCTATTTAAAGGAGTTAAATTTATTAACATTTCTTTTGTGATAAAACAAAAGAGTTTTAACAAAGGGTCAAAGCTAAAAAAAATAAATTTGACATTATTAAAACCATAATTTTTAACAGAATTATAATTGATAATTTCTTAAGTATCCACTTTTTAAACAAAATGAATCATAATCGTATATATGCTCTTTTTTTGATACTCACTTTTGTTGTTTCAACATCTTTTATTTTACCACCAGGTGGACAAGATTTTTATGGAATAAAAACAGTAGTAATTGATGCTGGACATGGAGGAAAGGATGGAGGATGCGTTGGAGAATATTCCAATGAAAAGACCATAGCATTAGCCATAGCATTAAAATTAGGTTCTTATATTGAAGAAAATTTTAAAGATGTTAAGGTGATTTACACTCGAACAACAGATGTTTTTATTGAATTGTCGGAACGAGCAAAAATTGCAAACCAAGCCAAAGCTGATTTATTTATTTGTGTACATGTAAATGCCGGTTCAGCAACCGCTATAGGAACAGAAACCTACGTAATGGGGCTGCACGTTTCTGAAGCTAACTTACGAGTTGCAAAAAGAGAAAATTCTTCCATACTCTATGAAGATGATTATGCTACACGTTACGAAAACTTTGATCCAAATTCACCCGAATCATATATTGCAATTACACTTAGACAAAATGCATTTATAGACCAAAGTTTAAATTTTGCAGCAAAAGTGCAACAACAATTTAAAGATAAAGTAGGTAGAATTGACAGAGGTGTTAAGCAAGCAGGGTTTTTAGTGCTGCATCAAACAAATATGCCAAGTGTATTAATCGAAACAGGGTTTTTATCCAACAAAGAAGAAGAGAAATTTTTAAATTCCGCTATTAATCAAGATTATATGGCTTCTGCCATTTATAGAGCCTTTAAAGATTATAAACACGAGTTGGAAGAGAAAAATCATGTTAATGAACAAAAAATTAAAATAGAATCAGAAAAAGAACTTGTAAAATCCAACGAAAATCAAAAAGATTCAAAACAAAATAAACAAAAAAAACATGAAGTTACTTCTTCAGAAGATGGTTTGATTTATAAAATACAAATTGCTACTTCGTCAGTAAAAAAAGAACTCATTCCAAGTAATTTTAATGGCGTTGAAAATGTGGAGTATTATGAAGCGGGAGGCATTTTTCGCTATACAGTAGGTAGAGAGAAGTCCATTTCGGAAGCAAATATTTTGCAGCTTACACTTCGAGAAAAAGGATTTGTTGATGCTTTTATTGTTGCTTTTAATGATGGCAAACGCATTGCCCTAAGCGAAGCAATCAAGTTAGAGAAAGAATAATAAGTGTTTTCTTTTGCCTATACTTTACTAAACTTCCTAATGCGTTTGTTGAGTGCTTAGATTTCTAGTTCTTCTTCGCTCAAATTTAGCACTTCCCATTCTGTTAAATTGTGAGCGCCCATTGATTCCTTTGATTCCTCGTAAAATTCAAAAAACTTATTGTTAACCAGAACTCAAGTTATATGGTAAAGTTGGATGTGGTAAAGAGAGAATGTGTAGCTACAAGCACACACATAACAGAGCAAATCTTATTTGGTTTTAACAAAAGACTGAATTAGTGCAGCAAATCCAATCACCAAGCCACAGCCAATAACATTGTACCACAAATAGCCAACTTCTTTAACAGGTGTTTGAAGGAGGTAGGAGAAAATATCTTGACCGAAGAAGTGCAAAATAATTACAGCAGATTGAGCAATTATTGCTGCAATAAATGTGGCTTTTCCTTTAATTTTATGAATGAAAAAAGCAACCAAGAAAATGCCTAAAATAGTTCCATAAAAAATAGAACCTAAAATATTTACGGCTTCAATTAGGTTTTCGAGCAATTGGGCAAACAATGCAAAGCTAATGGCTATAACACCCCAAAAAGCAGTGAAGAATTTAGAAATTAAAACCATCTTTCTATCGCTTGTTGCAGCAGATTTTTTATAGAGTCGTTTGTAAAAATCTATGGTAGTTGTAGATGCCAAGGCATTTAATTCGCCCGAAGTGCTGGACATGGCTGCCGAGAAAATTACCGCCAACAATAAGCCTATCATACCAATAGGCATATAATTCATAATAAATGATAGAAAAATATAATCGGAGTCTTTTGATTTGCTTTCGGGTACGGCTTTTAAAATAATAGCTTTGGCTTGGTTTTTTAGTTCAATTTCTTGTTTATCTTTTTGTTGAGCTAACTTAATGGCTTGGTCAATTTCTGTTGGATTGGTAGAAGTGCTTATTTGTTCTAAGTATTGTTTTTTCTCACTAAATACTACTTGGTAATCCTCTTCAATGGCTTTCAGTTCCGGTGCATATTCGGTTTGGTAAGCTTGGTCTAAACTCGTTTGGTTAAACAGAATTCGGTGTTCTTGAAATTGAAAAAATACAAAAACCATGATTCCTACAAATAGAATAAAAAACTGCATAGGAATTTTCAGCAAGGCATTAAACATTAATCCCATTCTGCTTTCATACACCGACTTCCCGCTTAAGTAGCGTTGTACTTGTGATTGGTCGGTGCCAAAATAGGAGAGGGCTAAAAAAGTTCCGCCCGTAATACCTGTCCAAAAGGTATAGCGTTTATCAATGTCTAACGAAAAATCAATCACATTCATTTTATCCATCATTCCTGCAATTGATATAGCTTCGCCAAAAGAAACATTTTCGGGTAGGTTAAAAACAATAATAAAAAAGGCAATAAACATTCCTCCCATTATTACTGCCATTTGCCATTTTTGGGTAAGGCTAACAGCTTTTGTACCTCCAGAAACGGTGTAAACAATTACCAATGCACCAATCAATAAAATGGTAATATCGAGTTGCCAACCTAATGCAGTTGCAATAATTATGGCAGGAGCATAAATGGTTATTCCGGCAGCTAACCCACGCTGAATTAGAAAAAGTGAGGCTGCTAACAACCTACTTTCAATTCCAAAGCGAGTTTCCAAATATTCGTAGGCGGTATAAACTTTTAGTTTGTAATAAATAGGAATAAAAACTGCCGAAACAATGATGAGTGCAATGGGCAAACCTAAATAATTTTGCACAAAGCCCATTCCCGATTCAAACGCTTGCCCAGGAGTAGAAATAAAAGTGATGGCACTGGCTTGCGTTGCCATAACTGAAAGTCCGATGGTTGCCCATTTCATATCATTTCCACCCTTAAGGTAGTTTTCAATGTTTTGGCTTTTTCGGGTTTTCCAAGCACCATAAATGGCAATAAAACCAAGTGTTCCGAGTAAAACTATCCAATCTATGCTGCTCATGGTTTATAATGGGTAGTTATGAGTTGAAAAAGAAGTATCAAAAAAACTAAGAAGCCTACCACGAAAATGTAGAAACCTTTCCATGACTTGAAAAAAGGTGGAAGTTGGTTGTTGTTCATAATAGTTTTTTGTTGTGCTAAATTCGGAAAAAATTGTGGAAGTATAAAAACAAAAACCCACACTTATTAATAAGTGTGGGTTTTTATAGATTTTTTTTTAAATTCACTTTAATGTTTTAAGAACAGCTAAAAGCATAGCAGCACTTAAACGGGCTTTCACATTTGGATTGATGTATTCAAAATCAATCACTCCTGTTGTGTTAAAAACAAAAACAGAAGGTACAGGTAATATTCCTTCGTTGGCATTTCCTGAAGCTTCTAACAACATAGGTTTGTATTGGTCTGGAGCTTTAAAAGCGATACCAAATGCTTGGGCTACTTTTAAATCGGCATCTGAATATAATTTATAAGTTAATTTATGTTTTCCTAACGATTCTTTTAGTTTTTCAGGAGAATCGGGGCTGATAGCTACCATTTGAAAGCCTAAAGCATTAATTTCTTTTTCAGCTTCTTGCAATTCGGCTAAATGTGCATTACAAAACGGACACCAACCACCTCTATAAAACATTATTATTGTTGGTTTTTCTGTTAAAATTGCTTTTAATGAAGTAGCTTTTCCGTTAATGTCTTTTACTTCAACATCAGGAGCGTTTTCGCCAATTAATAATGGAGAAATATCGGTAGCATTTTCAGCAACTTGTGCTTTAAAACTTAATGAAATAGCTGTTGCTATTAATGTTAGTAAGATTGTTTTTTTCATAATTTAATTTTTATTTAGATTGAATAAATTTTAGTTGAGTGCTAAATTACACTAAACAATTTTGTTAAGCATAATTTTAACATTTTTTAAATGTTTGTTGTTTAAACGGTATAATTTATAGTGTTCAATAAGGGTGATTTTATTTTTTATAATTTTCTATCTGCTTCATTAATTGCTAAATCATTGATGCTGGCAAATCGTTTTTTCATTAATCCGTTTTCGTCAAACTCCCAATTTTCATTTCCATAAGCTCGCCACCATTGCCCATTCATATCAACATATTCATATTCAAATCGAACAGCAATTCGGTTATTAGTGTGTGCCCAATATTCTTTTTTTAGTTTGTATTTTAGTTCTTTATCCCATTTTTTGGTAAGAAAAGCAATTATTTCTTCTCTGCCGTTTATAAATTCATTACGATTTCTCCACTCACTATCTATGGAATAAGCCATACTGATTTTTTCAGGATTTTTACTATTCCAAGCATCTTCTGCGAGTTGAATTTTTTGTTTTGCAGTTTCTTCTGTAAAAGGAGGAAGGGGAAGTTTTTGGTTCATTTTTTTAGGGTTGTATGTAAATAAATTATTCTAAACACCTATTGTAATGGTATTAACTATTCCAATTATTTAACAAAGCAGTGTATAAACTAGATTGGTTATCAAAATTTAGAGTATTCCTAACTATGGAATCAAAAATAAGATAATCTGTTAGTTGTAAATTGTCGGGAAAACTACAACTATAATTAATATAGGTTTATAAATCTCTGGTTGCTAATATTAACCTGACGGCAATATATCGTAAAACAAAATCGAATAACTAATTGACCATCAGCTAAAATATCAATGTCTTAATATTTATATTCTATCGTTTAGTTAATAACCTAAAGCCCTGAACGTGAAAAATTATAACGCTGCAAGCTTGTTTAAATCCATGTTTTTAGCGATACTTTTTATATTATCACAATTTTTTTGTTTATCTGCTTCAATGGTTAGCATAAACCGATTAGAAATCCCTAAAACGATAGAAGCTTTTCCGGTTTTCTTTTTGAATGTTTCCCATCCTGAAATTTCATCATTAACGGAATAACTTTGAGCCAATTCATCTTTGGTATCGATTTTTAAACCGCTAGTCCACATTGCTGTAGCCATGCTATACATAGATAAAGCAGCATTGTAATCTAATAGAGAAATTTTAATTCTTTCGCCTGCTTCATTTTTAAAAGTGATGTCGGCATTAGAGTAGGAAGTTCCTTGCATTTCAACAGTACCGCCATCAGGTTCTTCGGCAGTATAACCATCAATTTTTGTAGGTAAAAATTTGATTAATTCTTCGTAGTGCATGGCTTTGGCATCTTTACGCTCTTCCATGTTTTTTTGCATTTTTTCGGCTTGTTCCTCCATATTTTTAGCCATTTTCATTATTGCTCCTAAGGGGTTTTTTTCTACGTCAATGTTGTCGTCTTGGCTTTTTTCTCCTCCACAAGCAAATAAAATAACTGATAGAGAAATAAGTAGGAGTTGGTTGAATTTTCGCATAGTTGAAAGTTTTAGTAGTTAGATTTCAAATTTACAATAATTTCATTAAAAAACTGAGTAAGTGGTTTTTCTGCCATCATTTTCATGAAAGGGTTGATATTGGCTTCAAAAACGTAGGAAACGCTTGTTTCATTATCAGTTATTTTTGCTAAATAAAAATTTAGTGTGAATTTGAAAGGTGCTTTTCCGTGAGAATCTATGCAAATAATAGTGTTAGGAGTTGATGCAACTATTTTTAACCCAACTTCAGCAAGTCCTTTTATTTTAAAAGTACACGATTCTTTTGTTGCACTCCAATTGTCTATTTTATCTTTGGGAAATAAATTTATATAGTTGGTTAAATCAGAAAGCAATTTAAATAATTCCTTGTCGCTAGTAGTTATTTTTTCTGCTGGAGGTGCAATTTTCATAGGTAGTTAAAAATGTGTTAGATTCGCAATATTAATCTAAAATCGTAATTTGTTAAGGCTTCCATTCGGAAGGATTTTTTCTCCATTTATTTAAAGAGTCAACTTCTTTTTCGCTTATAAATTTAGTGTTTAAGGCTGCATCTATAAGTGTATTGTAATCGCTTAATGTGATTAATTTACATTTTGAAGTTTTAAAATTTTGAATTGCAGTATCAAAACCATAAGAAAATATAGCCAACATACCAAGTACGTTGCAACCAGATTCCCTCAATTCTTCTACCGCTTTTAAGCTACTTCCGCCTGTAGAAACTAAATCTTCAATAACAACAACTTGTTGTCCTGGTTTTAAATCTCCTTCAATAAGGTTTTCTAATCCATGTCCTTTTGCTGCAGAACGCACATAAGCAAAAGGTAAACCCAGTGCTTCTGCTACCAATGCTCCATGAGCTATGCCTCCAGTTGCAACACCAACAACAATTTCTGCAGTTGGATAATGTTCTTTTATTGCATCAACAAATTGCTGACGAATGTAGGTTCTTACTGGTGGATAAGACAATGCTTTTCTGTTATCACAATAAATTGGTGACTTCCAACCTGATGCCCAAATAAAAGGATTTGCAGATTGTAATTTAATAGCTTTAATTTGCAATAATAATTCTGCAATTTTGTGAGCGGATTCTTTATTAAATATCATGATGCAAATGTATAAAGTTTTTATTAATGAAAAGGCTATTTTTTTTACAAAAAACAGCGATGTATTAAAGCAATTAAATAATGCTTTTGTAATTCATTTTTATGATGACTCAATAGTTCCTATGGTGCTTAATTATTTGAATGTTGATAACAAAATAATGCACGTAGTTTTTTTAACACCAACTCCTAAGGAAGATTTTAATAAGTTTAAAAATAGTTTTAAATTAA
>PHDR01000076.1 GCA_002841035.1 Bacteroidetes bacterium HGW-Bacteroidetes-12
CTTAAATTACTAAATTTTTTTGATTTTTAACATTTATTTTTATTTCAAAAAACTAAAACGCAATGATGAAATTATATCACAGAAATGATTTCTGGGTAATGTTAGAGAATAAAAGAATGATGTATAATCAAAATATGCAAGAAAAACTAAACAAAATTAAAGAACGCTTCGAAGAACTTTCTAAAAAATTGTCCTCTTCTGATATTGCCAAAAACCCTAACGAATACCAAAAAGTTGCTAAAGAGCATAAAGATTTAGAGGAAATTATTGTTCTATACAAAAAATATAAAGGTGTTCTTGATAACATAACTTCATCTAAAGAATTGTTAAAAACAGAAACGGATAAGGAGTTTGTTGAAATGGCAAAAGCTGAGGTTGAAGCATTAACTGAGGAACAAGAAAAGTTAGAAGAGCAAATTAAATTAATGATAGTTCCTAAGGATGAGGAAGATAGTAAAAACTCTATTGTGGAAATAAGAGCAGGAACAGGAGGTGATGAAGCTTCAATTTTTGTAGGCGATTTATTTAAGATGTACTCAAAATACATCGAAAAAAAAGGGTGGAAAACAGAAATTCTCTCATTAAATGAAGGAACAGCGGGCGGATTTAAAGAAATTTCTTTTTCTGTACAAGGAGATGACGTATATGGAATTTTAAAATTTGAATCGGGAGTACATCGTGTGCAGCGAGTTCCACAAACAGAAACACAAGGTAGAGTTCATACTTCTGCTGTTACAGTGGCTGTTTTGCCCGAAGCCGAAGAAGTGGATATTGAAATAAGAAAAGATGATATCAAGCGAGATACCTACCGTTCGGGCGGAGCAGGAGGTCAAAATGTAAATAAAGTGGAAACAGCAGTTCGTTTAACACACATACCAACAGGAATTGTAATTGAACGTCAAGTAGCTCGCTCACAATTGAAAAATTATGAAATGGCAATGACGGCTTTGCGAACTAAACTATATGAAGCAGAAGTGATTAAAAGAGAACAGGCTAGAGCTGCCGAACGAAAATCACAAATTTCAACAGGAGATAGGTCGGCTAAAATTAGAACCTATAATTATCCACAAGGAAGAGTTACGGATCATAGAATAGGATTGACGTTATATAACTTGGATGCAATTGTTGCAGGAGATATTGATGAAATTATTCAAGCACTAAAATTGGCTGAAAATGCTGAAAAACTACAAGCAGGAATTGAGTAATCTGATAATATAAAAATAGATTGGTGTAACAATTACTCTCATTATTCAATTCCTACCTTTAACTTTACAAACTTTCTACTTTATTAACTATTAAAGCAAATGATCAAACAAGAAATCATCAATCAAATCAAAAAAAAGCAGTCATTTTTGTGTGTTGGTTTAGATACGGATTTAACTAAAATTCCAGCACATCTTTTAAAAGAAAAAGACCCCATTTTTGAATTTAACAAGCAAATTATTGATGCTACTTACGATTTGTGTGTTGCATATAAACCTAACACTGCTTTTTATGAAGTATATGGAAGTAAAGGATGGGAAGCATTACAAAAAACATTAGATTATATTCCAAAAGAACATTTTACTATTGCGGACGCAAAAAGAGGAGATATTGGAAACACTTCAACAATGTACGCCAAAGCCTTTTTTGAAACATTGAATTTTGATGCCATTACCGTTGCTCCTTATATGGGAGAAGATTCTGTAACACCTTTTTTGAAATTCAAAGACAAATGGGTTATTTTACTAGCACTAACTTCAAATAAAGGAGCTGATGATTTTCAGTTTTTTGAAGGAGACAAAGAAAAACTATTTGAAAAAGTGCTTCAACAATCTAAAAAGTGGGGAGATGATGAGAACTTAATGTATGTAGTAGGAGCAACTCGACCAGAAATGTTACAAGAAATACGAAAAATTGTACCAGATAATTTTTTGTTAGTACCCGGAGTTGGTGCTCAGGGAGGTTCATTAGCAGATGTTTGTAAATTTGGCATGAACAAAAATGTTGGTTTGTTAGTTAATTCTTCAAGAGGAATTATCTATGCAGGAAACGATAAAAATTTTGCTAAAAAATCTCGTATTGAAACACAAAAAATTCAAGAAGAAATGCATATCTTGTTAAACAATTATTTTATTCATAACTAAACTAAAAAACATGAATCCAGAATCATTTACACCAATTATTTATATTGTAATAGCTATAATATTCTTTTCAGGAGCTTTCTTTATAGTAAAACAAAAAACAGCAACCATTATTGAACGATTTGGTAAATTCCAACGCGTGGCAACAGCAGGTTTTAACTTAAAAATTCCTATTATTGATAAAAAAGCAGGCTCGGTAAACCTAAAAGTAATGGAATTACCTGTTGATGTAGAAACAAAAACCAAAGATGATGTTTTTGTTAGATTGGTTGTTTCTGTTCAATATTTTGTTGTAGAAAGTAAAGAGGGAATCCAAACTTCATTTTATAAATTTGATGATCCAGCCCGACAAATACAATCTTATGTGTTTGATTCTATTCGTTCGGAAGTTCCCAATATGTTTTTAGATGATGTTTTTAGTGAAAAAGATAAAATAGCAAAAGCTGTTCAAATAGAATTAGCTGATATCATGGAAGAATATGGGTTTAAAATCATCAAAGCATTAATTACAGATATTGATCCTGATGCAAAAGTAAAACATGCGATGAACGAAATTAATGCTGCCAAACGAATGAAAGAAGCTGCTAAAGAATATGCTGAAGCAGAAAAAATAAAAGTAGTAAAAGCAGCCGAAGCAGAAGCAGAAAGCAAGCAACTACAAGGTGTGGGTATTGCCAATCAACGAATAGCAATAGCTAATGGAATGAAACAATCGGTGGAAGAAGTTAGAGGAGCCATGGACGAGGGAGTTACAGGACAACAAGTAATGAATATGCTTTTTATGACTCAACATTATGACACTGTAGCTCGTTTAGCCGAGCAAGGCGTTAATACTATTTTTATGCCCTATTCTCCTACTACCGTTGGCGATTTGCAAACTCAAATTCAATCGAGTTTATTAGCAGCAGATAGCATTACCAAAGCTACTCGCCCTTCTGATTTCCTTAAAAAGAAACCTGCAAAGAAATATGGAGATACCGATTTAGACGAATTGGTTTAATTTATGTCTATAAAATAAGCTTTTTTACCGTAATTATTATTACATTTGTCGTAATATAAACCTTAAAAAAAATAAATATGAAAAAAATTTTACAATCATTATTAATTATGTTGTTTCTTGGAACAGCATTTAATTCATCTGCTCAAGTTAGATTATTAGGAACGGATCCTAGTCAAGGATTACTTATGATAAAAAACTTTGGAACAGCAACAGTCGATATTACAGGACATATAGTTTGTTCGCAATTAAATTATGTTGCTGTTTCAACACTTAATATAGTTGGAGGAAGTCCTGCTGCTCTTTTGCCAGGACAAACAGTTTGGTTAAACGGTTTTCCTATGAATTTAGCTGGAGGTGATTTAGCTTTATATATACCAGGAACTTCAGGTGGAGGATTCTCGAATGCAGCCAATATGTTAGATTATGTTCAATGGAAAACAAGTGGTAATGCGAGAGAAAGTGTTGCTGTTTCTAAAGGAATTTGGTCTGCAGGTGCTTTTGTAGCTGGAAACCCTTCTTATTCTTATTTTGGCAATGGAACACAAAACGGTGTTGCTTTTTGGCAAGGAGTGCCAGTTTCTATTGATGAACTTACCTTAGAAAATAAAATTAGTTTATTTCCTAATCCAGCTATCAATACCATAAACATTGATTTTGCTTCATCAATAACTGTTCTTTCTTATCGTTTAGTAAACTTACTAGGACAAACAGTTGTTGAGTCTAATGAAAATTCAACTGCTGGAAAAATTAGTGTTGATGTATCAACCATTTCGAAAGGAAATTATAGCATGGTTATCACTACTTCAGAAGGTGTGGTAAACAAAAAAGTTGTGATTTCACAATAAGATTAATTTCCTTAATCTTAAAAAAAAGGTTGTTATCAAAATTTTGATAACAACCTTTTTTTATACACCTATTTTCTAAACAATAGCATCTTGCTTTTCTTATCAGATTTTTATTATTCAGCAGATAAAGTGCTATTTTATTGGTAAATATACTCTTTTCGGTAGAAAAGATAATTAGTCAGAGTAATACTCGAAACTAATACCAATGTTACATTTAAAATAGTCCAACCTATTTTGAATGGTTACAGTGGTAAATGCTGATGGAATATGAAAATAGTCTAATCAAATGAAATTTGGATTGGACTATATTGAATATCCAATCGGTATAAATCGCTAAATAATTTCCAATCTGCCTCAGAAGGAGGTTGCAGTATATTTATAACAAAGACGTGATAGGTTTTAAAACTTATCACGTCTTTGTTTATTTAATTTATGGTAGCAATTTTTTATTGCTTCAATATCTTAGAAGAATAATGATTCTTTTCGCCAATAATGTTAAGCATATAAACACCTTTGCTTAAACGTAACCTATCGAATTGTATGGGATTAAATCCTTTAGTTACGCTTATGGTTTTTGAAGTAATAATTTTTCCTTGAGCATCATACAAATAAACTTGAAATCTTTCATCTTCAGAAGTCGAAATAATAAAACCTAATTGATCATCAGAAAAAACTAATTGATTTACATCAAAACCAGATAATCTTCCACAGCTTGTTGCAACAATATTAAAATATTCAAATTGACCATTAAAATCTACTTGTTTCAAGCGATAATAGGCGATTTCACCAGAAGTGTTATTGTCAATAAATGAATACGTGTTGAAAGAATTGCTGTTTCCTGCTCCATACACTTGCCCAATTTCAAAAAAATCAATGGCATTGTAGCTTTTTTCAATACTAAAAAAATCATTGTTAATTTCAGATGCTGTTGCCCATGAAAGAACAGTTGCATTTCCTTCACAAGTTGCATTAAAACTTGCTAATGTTATGGGAAGAGGAGTAGAGTTATCTACTAAAATCCAATCTTTAAATAAATTTGCAGGAGATACTACTGCATTGGTTACTCTATCAGTAGCAGTATTTACTGTTCCAAACAGTAAATTTTCCCAATGGCCACCTGGTCCAGGTGGTAATGCAGGAAAAGGACAAGGCGTATTTCCTGAGCCAGTTGTTGGGTTGTAGCGTTGTGCTTGAAGATTTGCTTCGTTAATGGTGTTTGTTCCTCCTGCTTCGTTGGTAAAGTCATAGCCAAAACTCATGGTTGAAGCAGGATTTGTTGCATAAGTAGCATTTTCATCAATACGCCAAAAACGATCCACCACAAATAAGGAAGCATCAGCTCCTATGGTTTGAGAACACATATTGGTAACTCCTGTTGGCCAAGGCAAGTTCATGTTGTTACTTCGATAGGTAGATAATAACAAACTTCCACCAGCAGAACCTGCTGCAGTAATGTTAATTTCTACAGGTACTTTTACGCCATTATTATTGGTAAAAGGTACTATATGAAGCCCTGTGGCATTGCCTATATTCCATTTTATTACATCATTTTCATTTTCCGATAAAACATTACCTCCTGTTCCTAACAAGGTAACCGCATTAGCAGCCCCATTATCTATTACCAAAAAGGCATTGTTTTCTATGTTGATGTAACCATTATTGTTAAACACCAAACGTGCCTGAGAAAACAACACTGCTGGGGCTGCTATTAGTGATATGATGAAAAGTTTTTTCATGGGTTAGTTTATTTATTTTCTACAGCTTTTTGTAATTCTAATACCATTTTTTCTAAGGCTTCTATTTTGGCATTTTGAGCTTCTATGATGATTTGTTGTTCTTGAGTAGCTTGTGTCAAAATAGGTATCAATGATATGGTACTAACAGCTTTTATTTTCAGATTTTTATCATGACCATTGTAAAAACTTCTAGCTCTACTAGGAGTAAAATCTTTTTCTTGAACCATATCAGGGAATATTTCTTCAATATCTTGAGCCATAAATCCATAATAATAAATATGGTCACCTCCTAATTCGGGTTCTGTATAATGGTATTTATATGTTTTAAGTTTCATTAAATCTTCTATTACGTTTTCAATTTTCACTACATCTTTTTTAAATCGTTCATCAGAAGCAGCTCCAAAGAACCCAGTATATCCTAAATCATTTAAGAACAGTCCTCCCCATTGTAATCCTCCAGCTGGCTTCTGTCCTGTAACTCCTCTGTGATTTACATTATTAACTAACCCTGAAACTCCATTACTATTATTAGGTACTGTAGCTATTAACTCTCCTTGGACAGCTCCCCATGTTCCAGTTGAACCAGCTAGTCTAATTCCAAAGACACCAATTCCATTAAACGCTGTATAGCCATTAATAGCAAAAGTATTTGTTCCATTTGCGGTTGTAGCAAACATATCACCTACTGGGGCAGCTCCATTAACACCCACTTGTCCATTAGCAATAATTTGCATTCTTTCAACACCATTAGTAGAAAACCCTAAAATATCAGTTCCTATTCTATACATTCCCATATTAGGGTCAGTTGTCCACGAATAAGCAGGAACTGCTGCTGTTCCATCAAAAGTAGTAGCTAATTGAGTATTCGTAAGCCTTAATCTTTCTGCACCGCCAGTTGACCAATTCAATTGGTCAGCAGCCAGACTAGACATTCCTGTATTTGGATCATTTGCCCAAGAATAAAAAGGCAAAGCAGCAGTTCCGTTAGCATTTGCCCAAACTTGATAGGCATTAGGTATTCTGAGTCTAGTTATATTGTTGGTTCTAAAATCTACCCCTTGTGCATTGGTTGTGCCTAAAAAATGGGTTCCAAATGTGGTGTTAGCGTTTCCTGTAATTTGCCAAGCATCACCTCCGGTATTGAATTTTACCCAAGCTGTTCCATTCCAATAATAATAACCTGGTGTAACATTGTTTGGGGCAACACCAGCAGTAGCAGTATTGTAAACCAATAGAGAAGTTGCAGGAGCAGCAATTGGTCCAGCAGCATTAAGGGCTGTTAAGGCTACCCTCGGTACTAACAATCCTTTATTAGTAAAATCAACATCTAAACCAGCACTTGCAGCAGGTGCTAAGCCTGTGGCATTAATACCAATGTTTTGGGCGTTTAAATTGAATAGTACAAATTGAAAAATAACTGCGAAAAGGATAATTTTTTTCATAATAAATTTAGATTTATGGGTGTATGTAACTGTTATCTAAAACATAAATAATGAAGCAAATATAATAAAATTTGTAATTAAACTTAAAAAAATAAGTATATTTTTTTGTATGCTTGACGAAAATTACCTATTGGGAGTTGCTTTTGTTGATAAGTAATTTACCTTAGTCTGTCGGCTGAACGAACTAACTCATCATCTTTTTTAATAAAATGAATGGCAAGGTAGGTAAATAATAAAGAAAGAATAGGAATGATAATGCCAATTTTGTAGTTAATTAAAATGGTTTCTTCGTTTGTTGTAAGTATTGATTTTGCTGCATCGCTGTAGAAGAAAATAGCAGCTAATTCCAATGCTAAAAGTAAAAGAATTAGTTTAGAAAGTTTTAATTGTAATCCTCGATTTTTATAAAGAAAAATAATATAAGTAGCTAAAAGCGTTACAATTCCACTCAACACACCAATGCCCATGTTTTTAAATGCAATTTCTTTGGTGTTTTCTTCCGCAATGAGAATGTAATAAGCATTCATCGTAAAGAAGTTTTCGTAGTCGATAATTTCTAATATGGGGGTAAAAGAAAATAGAATGCCCAAAAGAGCAACCAGTAATAAAAAGAGACTTTGAATGCGCTGTATCATAAAGAAAGTTTTTTTGTAAAATTATATTTTTTAAAAACGAAATTTAAACTTTAGCAAATTTTTTTAGTCAAATTTATCAATATCTTTTTTTATTTTTGTCTGTAATAGGTGAGTTAAAATGAAAAAAATTGTGGTTTTTACAGGTGCTGGAGTTAGTGCCGAAAGTGGTATCCAAACTTTTAGGGATGGTGATGGCTTATGGGAAAATCATGACATACAGCAAGTAGCAACTCCTGAAGCTTGGAATGAAAACCCGAGATTAGTATTGGATTTTTATAATGAACGAAGAAAACAGGTGTTGAAAGCAACACCCAACAAAGCTCATCAATCACTTGTTTTACTCGAGCAAAATTTTGATGTTCAAATTATTACTCAAAACATTGATGATTTACATGAAAGAGCAGGTTCTACAAGGGTGTTACATCTCCACGGAGAAATTTTAAAAGCTCGCAGCACTTTTGATGATGCCCTTTATGATTGGAAAAAACCTGCATTAAAATTAGGAGATACATGTCCGAAAGGTTACCAACTTCGTCCGCATGTGGTTTGGTTTGGAGAGCCTGTACCAAATATGATGGAAGCGGCTAATTGGTGTGATGATGCTGATTTTTTAATTGTAATTGGCACGTCATTAAATGTTTATCCTGCTGCCAATATTGTAAATTTTGTTCCTGCTAATTGTAGCAAATATTTAGTAGATCCTAAAAAACCTTCATCATTTTTAGAAAACAACATCCAATTTATACAAAAGAAAGCAGGAGAGGGTGTTGCGGAGTTGGTTAATCAGCTGATGTCTTTAAAAGCACAGGTATAAATCGAAGTGAACTCAGAATGTAAAATGTAAAACAAAAAATAGCTTAACATATTTCTTATTTCATATTTTCAACTCTTCCCACTTCCATCTTCTGACTTCTGACTTCTGTCTTCCCTAACAGCTTCTATATTTCTTTTTAATCCGCTGAACTTGGTTCTTTTTACGGCAGATTTTCTAAAAATTTCATTGAAAACATCTTGTGTAATTTCTTCCCATTCTTTTTTGCTGTAATTTAATAATCTGCTGTCTGGATTAAAAAGTGGTTCTTGGTGTGGGGAAGAAAACCTGTTCCATGGGCAAACATCTTGGCAAATGTCGCAACCAAATATCCAATCGTTAAAATTTTTAGTGTGTTCTTTTGGTAGCAATTCATCTTTTAATTCTATGGTAAAGTAGGAAATACACTTGCTTCCATCAATAATATTATTAGGTAAAATGGCATTGGTCGGACAAGCATCAATACAAGCGGTACAAGAACCACAATAATCTTTTATAGCAGAATCATATTGCAATTCTACATCTAAAATAATTTCTGCCAAAAAGAAAAAAGAACCTTGTTTTTTGTTAATGAGCATGGTGTTTTTTCCAACCCAACCTAATCCGCTTTTTTTTGCCCAAGCTCTTTCTAAAATTGGTGCTGAGTCGGTAAAAACACGAGCATTAATTTCTCCAATTTCATCAATTAATAGTTGTAAAAAAGTTTTAAGTTTATCTTTTATAATAAAATGATAATCTTGTCCGTAGGCGTATTTACTAATTTTATAGGTATTCTCTTGTTGTTCTTTTTCAGGAAAATAATTGTATAATATTGAAATAACAGATTTGCTTCCCTCAACTAATTTGGTGGGATTTAAGCGTTTT
>PHDR01000077.1 GCA_002841035.1 Bacteroidetes bacterium HGW-Bacteroidetes-12
TTTTGTAATTACCAACCTTGAGTTTTTTCCAAAAAACAATTTAGTAATTTTTAATCGTTGGGGTAAAAAAATATTTGAAAAAACTGGATATCAAAATGACTGGAATGGTGGAGATCATAATGATGGCACTTATTTCTTTATTCTCGAATTAAATGACAATGCAAATACGGTTCATAAAGGAACGCTTTCAATATTAAAATAATAAGGGTTTAGTGATTGAGTATAAAAAAATCCGTTGAAAAATTTTCAACGGATTTTTTTATTTTATTACTAGTAAGTCTTATTTGATTGAAATATAAAATTCTTTAACGACCTACTTATTTACTTGATAATAACTGCATCTATTGAACATCAACACAAAAATAATAAATTAACTCTCTGAACCAACAAGTTTCCTCCTGAATGACAACAAGGGGGTAATTTTCTTCATAGCTGTCATTCAGGAGGAAACTTGTTGGATAGTGGCAAAATGTCCCAAGCTATAAATAAGCAACCTTAAAAGAAAAATAATTAATGTTACCAAAGCTAATTCATCAATAAAAAAACTACATTCTTATGCTTTATACTTGCTGAGTAGTAACTTTTATTTTAAATTAGAAGGTATTTCACAAACAGGAATGGGTAACATTTTGTGTTGATTAATAGTGTTTAATCGTCTGTAAATTGTCAACACTTCTTTTTGTCTTTGGGTGTTATTTTCTTCTCCAATTTTATTATCAACAACATTCATAGCCCATTCTAATTCAGGATATGATGCTCCAATTTGGTCCTCATCAGTACGATCATCGCCCCAAAGCCCATCGGTTGGAGGTGCTAGTAAGATAGCTTCTTTAATACCTAAAAATTGAGCAAGTTCATATACTTCCGATTTTAAAAGATTAGCGATAGGACTTAAATCAACGCCTCCATCACCATATTTTGTAAAAAATCCCACACCAAAATCTTCAATTTTGTTGCCAGTTCCCAACACCAAACAATTATGCAAAGCAGCAAAGTAATAAAGCGTTGTCATTCTTAACCTCGACCTCGTATTTACCAAAGACATATTTCTATCCTGCTCATTTTTAACTTTAGGAACAGCGTGTAAAAAAGCATCAAAAACAGGAGTTAATTCTACTTCTTGAGAAGAAACATTTGGGAAATTCTTTTTTAAAAAATTAATATGTTCTTTGGCTCTAGTTACTTGATTTTTATTTTGATAAATAGGCATTTCAACACAAATCAATGGAAGCCCTGTTTTAGCACCAAGTGTTGAGGTTAAAGCAGAATCTATTCCGCCAGAAATACCAATTACAAATCCTTTTGTATTAGCATTTTTATTGTAATCGGAAAGCCAATTAACGATGTGATTTACTGCCGCTTCTGAATTCATTTTTAAAAATAGATGCCTAAGTCTAAAGAAAAATAATTGAGTGTTGCATTTGCCTTTTTATTTTTAAATGAGGGAGTTCCATCTAAATTTAACACAGCATCCCCGTTTTCATTTAACTCATGCACTTTATTGTCTAATGTATTAATAAAGCCATTGTTGAAAGTTAAACCAAACATAATTGCTGTATTTCCTGAAATACTATATTCGGCACCTATTCCTACAATTAACCACATATTAAAAAAAGTTATATCACTTTTAATACTTTCATCGTTTCGAGAAACATTTTGTTTTTTGTAATCAAAATCACCTTTAGCACTGTAATTAATTCCTGTTCTGAAACCAAAATTTCCGTAATAAGTTAAATATCCAATTTCATTTGTTCTTAGTTTCAATGATAGAGGTATTTCTATGTATTTAAGGTTGTAAGATTGGTCAATTCTAGTTGGTTCAAAAGTAGTAGTACCTGATGCATTATAAACTCCTGAATAACTTAAATTGCCGCCCAAGGAGGTTAAGCTGAATCCTGTAGAGAATAAATAATTTTTAGCAAGAAAAAATTCAGCAGATAATCCATAGGCAAACCCAATGCGAGAGCCATTTTTTTCATATCCATTAGAACTTGCATTCATCCAAGCAACATTTGGCGAAAAATGTAATCCAAATCGAAAAGACCTGTCATTATCTTCTTGTGCAGAAAGGTTAAGAAATATAACACTAAATAGTATTAAAGTAATTAATTTTGGCGTTTTCATAGTTGGTTGGTTTAATTTAAAAAACTTAGCAAATTTATACAAATAATTTAGATGCAGATTAAGATTTATTTAACATCAATAATAATCCTATTTTTAGGCTTAAACTCTTGCACCAACAATCCCTTGGATGTTGATGTTTCTGATGTTGATTTAACTTTAGAAGTAAAATCATTTGAAAAAGCTCTTTTTTCGAGTAAATCAAGCCTATCTAATGACGAGATTGAAAAACTTGCAGTAAATTATCAACCTTTTTTTGATGACTTTACAAATGAAATTATAAATATAGGAGATGCACGAAGCGGAGGTTTTAATTTCTTGTTTAATGCTTTTAGAACCGACCCCGAAATTAGAGATGTTTATGCTGATGTGCAAAAACAATTTTCCGATTTTTCCCCCTATCAAAAAGAGTTAACAGATGCTTTTAAACATTATAAGCATTATTTTCCTAAAGAAGAAATTCCAACCATTATCACTTATATTTCAGGGTTTAATTATGCAATTGCAACAGGTAAAAATTATTTAGGTATTGGATTAGATATGTTTTTAGGAAAAGATTATAAACCTTATATTCAATTGCAATTACCTGAATATAAGCGAGAAATAATGACTAAGGATTATTTGGTTTCTAGTGTTTTATTGGGATGGATTTCAACAGAATATGAGATGGAAGATGCCCAGCCAAATTTACTGTCGGAAATGATACATCAAGGGAAAATAATTTATTTATTGGATGCACTTATTCCTAAAGAAAAAGCATCCAAAAAAGTGAGTTATACTGAAGAACAATACAATTGGTGCGAACAAAATAAAAAGCAAATTTGGTTTTATTTGATGGACAATAAATTACTTTTCACAAAAGAAACATCACAAATAATTAAATTTATGGGAGAAGCTCCGTTCACTCAAGGTTTTCCAGAAGGTTCGCCAGGAAGAATTGGACATTGGATGGGTTGGGAAATTGTAAAGGCTTATATGGAAACTAACCCAGAAGTATCACTTACTCAATTAATGCAAGAAACTGACGCACAACTTATTCTTAATAAATCGAACTATAAACCGTAATTTAATGTAGCAAAGTGGAAATGTAACAATATATTAATGTGAAAATGTGAAGATAACTCACCACTCAAAACCCATCACCCACCACTCAAAAAAATAAAAATATGAAAAAATCAGAAATAAACATAAAAGTAACTTTAGATGATAATCACATTCCTGAAAAAATTGAATGGGACTCAACCGATACGGGTGAGAAAAATTCAGAATGTAAAGCATTAATGCTTAGTCTTTGGGATGCTAAAGAAAACAATACACTTCGTATTGATTTATGGACAAAGCAATTGATGATTGACGAAATGAAACACTTCTTTTTTCAATCGTTAATCACAATGGGCGATACGTATGAACGAGCAACAAGTGATGCTGAAACAGCTGAGGAAATAAGGGCTTTTAGTAAGAAATTAGGTGAAAAAATATTAAACAAAAAATGACAGACAATAAATTAATACAAAAGTATAACATTGCTGGACCAAGATATACTAGCTACCCAACCGTTCCATTTTGGGACGAAACAGGAATAGATTACAATGATTGGGTAAAAACATTACAACAATCGTTTGCAGAAAGCAACAAAAAAGAAGGAATCAGCCTTTATATACACTTGCCTTTTTGCGAAAATTTATGCACTTTTTGTGGATGTCACAAGCGTATTACTAAGCAACATAATGTTGAAGAACCATATATAGAAACTGTTTTAAAAGAATGGAAATTGTATTGTGATTTGTTGCCAGAAAAACCGCTTATTAAAGAAATTCATTTAGGAGGAGGAACACCCACTTTTTTCAGTCCAGAAAATTTAGAACAACTTATAAACGGAATTTTTGAAACTGCTGAAAAGTGTCAGGAATATGAATTTAGTTTTGAAGGACATCCTAACAATACAACAGAAAACCATTTAATAAAATTGAATGAATTAGGTTTTACAAGGAGCAGCTTTGGAGTGCAAGATTATGACCCAAAAGTGCAAAAAACAATTAATAGAATTCAACCTTTTGAAAAAGTAGAACAAGCTACATTAAACTCAAGAAAATACGGTTACAATTCTGTAAGTCATGATTTAGTTTTTGGTCTTCCTCATCAAACAAAAGAAAGTATAATAAATACAATAACTAAAACAAAAGAGCTAAAGCCAGATAGAATTGCTTTTTATAGTTATGCTCATGTACCATGGGTAAAAGGTGTTGGTCAGAGAGGTTATGATGAAAATGATTTACCTTCAGCAGAACAAAAACGAGTGCTTTATGAAACAGGCAAACAGTTGCTTGCTGAATTAGGCTATGTAGAAATTGGAATGGATCACTTTGCACTTCCTACCGATTCTATGTTTGAAGCAATGAAAAACAAAACATTGCATCGTAATTTTATGGGATATACTGCAAGTAAAACGCAACTTATGATAGGATTAGGCATGAGTGCTATTAGTGATTCATGGTATAGTTTTGCCCAAAATGTAAAAACAGTAGAAGAATATACCGAAATAGTTAATAATGGTGTTTTACCAATTTTCAGAGGTCATTTACTTACAAAAGAAGATTTGGTTATTAGAAAACATATTTTGAATATTATGTGTCATTTTGAAACTTCATGGGAAGATGATGGAATGAAATTTCCTGAATTAAACGATTGTTTAGCTCAATTAGGAGAAATGGAACAAGATGGTTTGGTGGAAATATCTTCAAAAGGATTAACGCTGCCAGAAAAAGCTCGACCATTTGTGCGGAATGTTTGTATGGCTTTTGATTTACGATTACTCCGAAATCAACCCACAACACGAATTTTTTCGATGACAATTTAACGATATAAATGTTGAATTTTAAATGTTGAGTGTTGAATAAAAAAACATTCATAACTCAACACTCATAACTCTTTATAAAAAAATATGAACAAACATTATATCAACAAAAACTGGCTGACTTTAAGCGAAATTGACAACCTCATTTCGACTCAACAAAAATTAGAATTATCGGCAGAAGCAACAGAAGCTATTGTTGCGTGTAGAACTTATTTAGATAAAAAACTTGAAAACAATAAAAAGCCTATTTATGGTATTAACACAGGTTTTGGTTCGTTGTGCGACACTCAAATTTCTGACAATCAATTGGAACAATTACAGAAAAATTTAGTGATGTCGCACGCTTGTGGATTAGGAGAAGAAGTTCCTCAAGAAGTTGTTCAGCTCATGTTGTTGCTTAAAATCCAGGGGTTAAGTTATGGCAATTCAGGTGTTCAGTTAGCAACCGTTCAGCGATTAATAAATTTTTATAATAACGGAGTTTATCCGGTGGTTTATCAGCAAGGTTCGTTAGGAGCTTCGGGCGATTTAGCTCCCTTGGCTCATTTATCATTACCATTATTAGACTTAGGCGAAGTAGTTGTTGAAGGTAAAAAATATTCGTCAGCCGAAATCAACAAAAAGTTTAATTGGGAACCGATACAATTAAAATCTAAAGAAGGATTGGCGTTGCTCAACGGAACGCAGTTTATGAGTGCTTACGGAGTTTATTCGTTGCTGAAAGCTAAAAAAATGTCCACTTTTATGGACGTAGTTGCAGCTATTTCATTAGAAGCGTATGATGGCAGAATTGAACCTTTTAATGAATTAATTCATAAGGTAAGACCGCATAATGGACAATTTATTACTTCAAGAAATATATTAAAAATTATTGAAGGAAGTGAAATTGCCGTTCAAGATAAAAAACATGTTCAAGACCCTTATTCTTTTAGGTGTATTCCGCAAGTTCATGGAGCTTCAAAAGATGTAATTACGCATGTACAAAAAGTGTTTGAAACAGAAATTAATGCTGTAACCGATAATCCAACTATTTTTCCTGAGGCTGATGAAATTATATCGGCAGGGAATTTCCATGGACAACCTTTGGCAATGGCGTTGGATTATTTAGGAATTGCTATAGCAGAATTAGGCAGCATTTCGGAAAGAAGAATTTACAAACTTATTGGAGGAACAAGAAATTTACCTCCATTTTTAGTCGCAAACCCAGGATTAAACAGTGGCTTTATGATTCCTCAATATGCAGCAGCTTCTGTAGTAAGTCAAAATAAACAATTAGCTACACCTTGCTCAGTAGATACGATAGATTCTTCCAACGGACAAGAAGACCATGTAAGTATGGGAGCTAATGCAGCTACTAAAGTTGCCCGAATGATGGATAATTTAGAAAAAATTGTAGGAATAGAATTGTTAAATGCAGCACAAGCATTGGCGTTTAGAAAACCATTAAAATCATCTAATTATATAGAGCATTTAATAGCAGAATATAGAAAAGAAGTTCCATTTGTAGAGCAAGACATAGAAATGCAACCTGTTATTCAAAAAAGCATCACTTTTGTAAAAGCAAAATGTACCGAAATGACCATGAAAGATTTTGTTTAAAAACAATGAAAAATACACTTTTCATAACAATACTAATTTTGACTATGGCTTGTACACAACAATCGCAAGAGAAAGAAGCTATTTTAGAAGTGATGAGCCAACAAGAGCAAGATTGGAATAATGGAGACATTGATGCTTTTATGCAAGGCTATTGGCAGTCGGATTCACTAATGTTTGTCGGTAAAAGCGGAATTAAATTCGGTTGGAAAACTACTTTAGAAAACTACAAAAAATCGTATCCAGATAAATCAATCATGGGCAAACTTTCTTTCACAATAGAAAAATTGGAAGTGGAAAATCAAGCTGCATTTATGCTGGGAAAATGGAATATTACCCGAGATAATGGAGATATTGGTGGGTATTTTACACTTTATTGGAAAAAAATTGATGCAAAGTGGGTGATTGTATTAGACCATACTAGTTAATTCGCTTAAATAACTAAAAAATTAGTAGTAAAATAATTCTTTAAAAGAACATTAATAAAGCCTCGCATTTATTTTTTACTGTGGGACTTTTATTTTTAACGCTCCCAACAAAATAAACGCCCAACCCACAATAAGTAATCCACCACCAATTGGAGTAATAGGAGCTACATATTTTAAAAATTCAATACCCAACATATTTTTTAGGGTAAGCAAATAGATTGAGCCTGAAAATAATAGAACACCCCAAAATATAAATTGTGCAGCTCTATTAAAGAAAACATGATTTATTTTTAATGTAATCACAAATAAAAGTATCAAAACTAATGCATGATACATTTGATAACGCACCCCTGTTTCAAAAGAAGCGAGTTGTTCAGTTGTTAATATGGCTTTTAAAGCATGAGCTCCAAATGCACCAAAAATTATGGCTAACCCACCTAAGATAGAGCCCTTTATTAATATTGATTTTTTCATTATTTATATTAAAGTTTATTGTTAGTAAAATTCCCCATTTTTATGGAGATAAGTTTTAAATTTTTAGCGAATTTCGGGGTTAAGAATAGGTGTTAAATAAGTTGCTCATAAATGACGAAGAAACTTTGCTCTTATACAAGTTGAAAAAATTGCGAATAGCATCCTTTAATGTTTTTTCAAAGAAGTAGAAGAGTAAAAGAGTAAGTCAGAATATGCATATTTAATACCTATTCCAAAATTGTTATAAAATATTTTCATGAGAAAAATTCTTATCATAGGAGCTGGAAGATCAACGTCATCACTAGTTCAATACCTCTTATTTAATGCTGAAAAAGAAAATTGGTTTTTAACTATTGCTGATCAATCAAAAGAATTGGCAATGAAGTTGGCTAATAATCATGAGAATGCTAAAGCAATTGCTTTTGATGTAAATAATGATGAAGAGCGTTTTAGACTAATTGATGAATCAGACATTGTAATTTCCATGCTACCCGCTCACATGCATATCTCTGTTGCAAAAGATTGCGTTAAATTAAAAAAACACATGGTTACAGCTTCTTATATTTCTAAAGAAATGAAAGCATTAAACGAAGAAGCAAAACAAGCAGGAGTGATATTAATGAATGAAATAGGCGTTGACCCTGGAATAGACCATCTTTCTGCAATGCGATTAATTGATAAAATAAAAGAAGATGGAGGAAGGTTGGAGGCTTTTGAAACTTTTACGGGTGGATTAATTGCTCCAGAGAGTGACAATACCCCTTGGAATTATAAATTTACTTGGAACCCTAGAAATGTAGTGTTGGCAGGACAAGGAACTGTGAAATTCATTCAAAACAATAAGTACAAATATATTCCATACCATCAATTGTTTAGAAGAACAGAAATTATTGATGTTGAAGAATATGGTAAATTTGAAGGCTATGCCAATAGAGATTCCCTTCAATATAGAGAGATTTATGGATTAGATGACATTCCTACGATGTATAGAGGAACATTAAGAAAACTAGGTTTTTGCAGAGCTTGGGATATTTTTGTACAATTGGGAGCAACAGACGACACTTATATTATGGAAGGCTCTGAAAATATGACCAATAGAGAATTTATCAATTCATTTCTAGCTTATAACGAAACCGATTCTGTTGAGCTAAAATTTAAACATTACCTTAACATACGCCAAGATGATGTAGATTTATTTGAGAAATTTGTTTGGTTGGGAATTTTTAACCAAACTAAAATAGAATTAAAGCAAGCAACACCAGCCCAAATTTTACAACATATTTTAGAACAAAAACTTTCGTTAGATGAAGGAGACAAAGATATGATTGTGATGTGGCATCGGTTTTTATTTGAAAAAGATGGTGAGTATAAAGAAATTCATTCGTCCATGGTAGTTATTGGAGATGACCAAACCTATACAGCAATGGCAAAAACAGTGGGTTTACCAGTTGCTATAGCAACCAAAATGATTTTAAATAAAGTGATTGTTACACCTGGAGTTCATATTCCTATTCTTAAAGAAATTTATAATCCCATATTGAATGAACTTGAAAATTATGGCATTCATTTTAAGGAAAAGGAAGTAACACCCCGATTTTATTAAGGTTTTAGAGGTTAGTAATTAGGTGTAGGTTAGTAAATTCTTAATTAACGATTAACTTTCAAACTATTAACTATTAACGAATAACCATATTATGAACATATTAATTGTATCAGCTACTTATCTCGAAATAGAGCCTTTGTTGACTCATTTTAGTTTTATTCATCAACCCAATCAAAAACTAAGGCAATACCATTTTAAAAATCATGAAATAGATGTCTTAATTCCTGGTGTTGGAATGACTTTTACTGCTTATTGGTTAGGGAAAACACTTGCTCAAAAGCGTTACGATTATGCACTAAATTTAGGAATAGCAGGTTCTTTCACAGATGAGTTAATTATTG